>JBFGLD010000070.1:0-11308 GCA_041576335.1 Anaerolineae bacterium
CAGATCCCCCACCGCCTCCTGGCTGGAGAAATCGACAACTTACCCGCGTCAGGGGATTACGCTGTGGGCATGTTTTTCTTACCCCAAGAAACAGGGACCGCAATCGAGTTGGTCGAACATACGCTTGAAAAAATCCTCCAACTCCAAATGTCATTATCAAATATGTTCATTTGGCGTGAACTGCCGCTCGATCCGGACTCGCTCGGCCCAACCGCCCGACGTACCTGTCCCAAGATTCGACAACTTATTTTCCGTCGCCCGGCCCAAATTGAGCGAGGCAGCGCTTTCGAGCGATTTTTGTATACAGCCCGCAAACGGATCGAAGCTGTGGTTCGTCGGGCCGGCCTTGAGGGACTGTACATTGTTTCTTTATCATCCAAGACGATTGTCTACAAAGGGTTGATGCTTTCGCCAAATCTGGCCAAGTTTTACCTTGACCTGGTTAACTCCCACTTTGAAACGGCTATGGCCGTGTTTCATACGCGTTACAGTACCAACACGATGTCTACCTGGTATCGAGCTCAACCGTTCCGCCAGATAGCTCATAACGGCGAGATCAACACCCTTCAAGGCAACGTTAACTGGATGAAGGCTCGCGAATCCACTCTGGCTTCGCCCTACTGGCCGGACGGTCTTGATGAGTTGCGGCCCATTATCGATCCAAGCGGCAGCGACTCGGCTATGCTCGACAACGTGCTGGAGTTGCTGATTCATGCTGGGCGAGATATTCACCACGCGTTAGCCATGTTGGCCCCGGAAGCCTGGGAGAACCTTAGCGATATGCATCAGGACCGCCGGACCTTTTATCGCTACCATGCCGCGCTGATGGAGCCTTGGGATGGGCCGGTCGGCGTTGCTTTTACGGACGGTGTGCGGGTAGGAGCCACCTTAGATCGCAATGGGCTGCGCCCGATGCGCTATCTAACCACGAACAATAACCTGGTCATCGCCACGTCCGAAGCGGGGGTGGTGGCCAGTGATGAAGGTAGCGTTACCACCAAGGGTAAGCTCGGCCCGGGGCAGATGATATTGGTTGATCTGGAACGGCAAGTATTCCTGACTAACGATCAGGTTAAGAGTGAGCTGGCACGCCGTCCACAGTATCAGGAATGGGTTGAGGGCTTCAAACCGCTGTACACGGAAAGCCGTCCGGCTTACTTCTCGCTGCAACAGAGTAGTTATCGGCCGATTCAGCCCAAAGTGAATACGAACCCGCAGTGGTTAACACGCCTGCAAGTGGCATTTGGCTATACCAACGAGGAAATGATCGTCATTCTGCGTCCCATGGCGGATGAGGGCATAGAGCCAACCGGCTCGATGGGAGATGATACCGCACTGGCTGTTATGTCGTCCAAAGCGCGCCCGCTGTTTCACTATTTTAAGCAGCGTTTTGCCCAGGTCACAAATCCGCCGATCGATCCTTTACGCGAGACCTTTGTCATGTCCTTGATGATCCGTCTTGGGGCACGTGCCAATCTTCTGGATGAGTCGGCCAAGCATGCTCACCTGATCGAGTTGGCCAGCCCGGTTTTGAGCGATGCTGACCTTGCTGCCTTGAAAGGGTTGGGAGATCCCCGGTTTCAAACTCAAACTATCGATATGCGTTTTCCGGTAGATCAGGAGCACGGCTTGCCTCGGGCTTTGGACCGGCTGCGCAAAATGGCAGAGCGAGCCATCGACAACGGCAAAACAATCATTATTCTGAGCGATTTAGGTGTGAACGAACGGTATGCGCCAATTCCCAGTTTGTTAGCCGTCGGGGCCGTACATCACCACTTAGTGCGAAGAGGGCAGCGCATGCAGGTCAGCCTTGTTGTCGAAACCGGCGAAGTTCGCGAAGTCCACCACCTGGCCTGCTTGATCGGTTATGGCGCTAACGCGGTTAACCCCTATCTGGCCCTGGCAACCATAGAGAATCTGGGCGAGTCCGGAAAAATAAAGCTGGATGTGGATACGGCCAAAATAAATTTTGTGATGGCCCTGGAAGCGGGCTTACTAAAGATTATGTCTAAGATGGGTATCTCAACGGTTGATAGTTATTGCGGGGCTCAAATTTTTGAGGCCGTTGGCCTGGGGCCAAAGCCGGTCGAGCGCTACTTCACCGGTACAGTCTCTCGCTTGGGGGGTATCGGCCTGCGCGAAATTGCGGCGGAGGTCAAGGGCTGGCATCAGGCCGCGTTCGCCGACCCGCAGCGGGCGGCTATGGATAGCCCCGGCTTCTACAAATTTAAGCGCGGTGGCGAACTCCACGCCTTTAATCCGGCCACGGTAAAAGCCTTGCACACAGCAGTGCGTATGGAAAACGTGCTGAGCAGGAGTGCATTCCGGGCGGCAGCCCTAACCACGCCCAATGGCAAACGCCGGACATGTCACCAGACCCGCGCTTTTAGCGGTGATGAGTTTACCCAAGGCTATGAGGCGTACAAAAAGTATGTGGAGTTGGCCAGGCCGGAGGCGCCGGTCAGCCCGCGAGATATGCTTGATTTTGTCCGGAGTGACCGCCCGGTGCTGAATTTGAATGAAGTCGAGCCAATCGAAGAGATCTTTAAGCGCTTTTCAACCGCGGCCATGTCTCACGGTGCGTTGAGCAGCGAAGCGCACGAGACGCTGGCCAGGGCTTTGAATCGTCTGGGCGCGATGAGTAACAGCGGTGAAGGTGGTTCGGCCCGGGAACGATACGGCACCGAGCAAAATGACCGGATCAAGCAGGTTGCCTCGGGCCGTTTTGGGGTGACGCCGGCCTACCTTATGTCGGCCGATGAACTTCAAATCAAGATGGCTCAGGGCGCTAAGCCCGGTGAAGGTGGACAGTTACCCGGCTTCAAAGTGACAGCTGAGATTGCGGCGATTCGACACACAACGCCGGGAACAACCCTCATCTCACCGCCACCGCACCACGACATCTACAGTATCGAAGACTTATCGCAGTTGATTTATGACCTCAAACAAATTAATCCGACTGCCGACGTGTCGGTCAAGTTAGTGTCAGAAGCCGGAGTCGGCACCGTTGCGGCCGGCGTGGCCAAGGGCGGGGCAGATGTGGTGCACATCGCCGGGCATTCCGGCGGTACGGGCGCAGCGGCCTGGAGCAGTATCAAGAATGTGGGATTACCCTGGGAAGTGGGTTTGTCTGAGACGCATCAAACGCTGGTATTGAACGATTTGCGAGAGCGCATCCGGGTACGAATGGATGGCGGCGTTCAAACCGGGCGTGATATTATTGTGGCAGCTATTTTGGGCGCAGATGAGTACAGCTTTGGTACATCAGCCCTGGTGGCCGAGGGATGTCTTATCGCCCGTGCTTGCCATAGCAACACCTGTCCGGTAGGTGTGGCGACCCAAAAGCCTGAGTTACGGGCCAAGTTTGCCGGTACGCCCGAACACCTGATGGCTTTTCTGCATTATGTAGCCCAAGAAGTTCGCGAGCTATTGGCCCAACTAGGTTTTTGTAGTTTGAATGAGATAATTGGCCGAACTGAGCTTTTGTCGCAGATCACCACCGGGAATCCGGTGCTCGACGCGCTCGACTTAAGCCCGCTGCTCAATAAGATTGATGTCAGTGCGACATCGCCCGTTATTTCCGGTCAGACATCTGCGCTGACGGCTGTGGGTGACCTGAACCGTCATCTCTTGTTGGAGGCAAGACCGGCCCTGGCAACCGGCGAGTCGATTAGCCTAACCGTGCCGATCAACAACACCGATCGCACGGTTGGGGCAACGCTATCCGGTGCAATTGCTCAAAGTTACGGGGATCAGGGCCTGCCCGACCGAACGATTAATATTACCTTTAACGGGAGTGCTGGCCAGAGCTTTGGTGCCTTTAATATTGCCGGTGTTAATTTTACCTTAAATGGTGAAGCAAATGACTACGTTGGCAAGGGCCTGAGCGGTGGCCAAATTGTGATTCGGCCTTCTTTGAAATCACAACTCGTGGCCGCTGATAACATCATTATTGGGAATACCGTCCTCTACGGGGCAACCAGTGGTAATTTCTTTGCAGCCGGACAGGCGGGAGAGCGATTTGCCGTACGAAACAGTGGCGCCAGCGCGGTAGTCGAAGGGGTTGGCGACCATGGCTGCGAATATATGACCGGTGGTGTCGTCGTCGTCTTGGGCCGAACCGGTTACAATTTTGGGGCCGGCATGAGCGGGGGAGTGGCTTTTGTGCTCGATGAAGGGCACCATCTGCCCCACCGGATCAATACTGATATGGTGCAGCTGGTGAGAATTACCAATCAGGAGGACGTGGCTCTGCTGCGATATTTGATTATGCGGCACGTGCGGCTGACCGGCAGCCAGCGTGGTCAGGCGGTACTGGAAAACTGGTCCTCCCAACTGGCCCTATTTTGGAAGGTTGCCCCTAAGGGGACTGTGGGTGCCACGGGAATTCGACCCGACATCCGCATGAACGTGCCAATGCTTGAGCTAAGTCAACACGTTGCCGGTTAAGTAAGATTACGCCATGTTTGTAGGAGCCCTAGCCGTATTGCTCATTACCTTGGGCCTGGGACAACTGGTGTCGACCTATTTGAGGCTGCGGGGAGTCTCGCTTACGGGTTCAAGTCGTTTCGTAGGCTACAGCCTGGCGTTATTGCTCGTAACGGTTGGCGGCCTGATATTGCCTGGCGATTGGACGACGCTGTGGCTGGTGCCCCTGGCCGGCGTACTGACTGTGTTATTGCTGTTATGGGGTGGAAGTGTCATCGCCCCGCCACCCGATCCGAATCGACTTTTTAGGCCGGGTCATTCGGCCCATGCCGATTGTCAGCGCGTAGAAATTCCCGACGGCGAGCATCTGATGCCCGGCTTTCTGCTATATCCGCCCGACCCCCCTGCGTTGCTCGGGACAACTAAGAACCCGTGCTCTGAAGATCCCGCCGATCGCCAGGCCAGGAAACTTGGTCCGACCGTTTTAATTGTTCCCGGAGCGGGTGATACCAAAATCTCATTTAAATGGCGGTTGGTTGAGGCATTGTTAGCCGCGGGGCTAACGGTGCTTACCATCGATCCGCCAGGGCACGGTGATTACCGCCGGCGGCCGATGGCCTTTCCCGACTGTCTATCGGCGATTCCTGCGGCCATCGCCTTTCTACAAGGGCAGCCAGGTCTTACGCATATCGGGCTGCTGGGCATTAGTTTAGGCGGTGCGCTGACGTTGAGAAGTTTAGCCGCGATGGTGGCCAAAACGTCACAAAGCAATAGCCCGGTCGCCGCCCTGGTTGTCATTGCTACACCGACCCATCTGAACTATAGCCGCTCCCTGTTTTATCAAGAGTTGTGGGGCACTATCTTCGGCGGGCCTAGCTTGTCGCTGCTGCGAGAGATGAGCTTTAAACAGGTCCGCCAGAGCTGGTATACCGGCGGCTACCGCAGCCGGCATACGACGACAGAGTTGATTACGCGGCTAAACCCATTGAAAAGTATCGAAAAATTGGCCGGGATACCGACCTTATTGGTGTATAGTCGTCGTGATCGGGTTTCGCCCCCGTCTATGGCCGTGGCCATGCAGCGGGCAGCACCTTGGGCCACGGAGATCAATTCACGCCAGGCCAGCCACGTTATGCTAACTTTAATCCCGGAGATAAACCGGCAAATCGCCGGCTGGTTGAAGGCGCAGCTGCATGTCAGTAATGGGTAGATCCGTCGGGCATGGTCGCCCCTCGAAATTGAACACCATCCAAATTTGCTCCGTCCAAATTAGCATCTTTTAAGTTAGCATTTCGCAAATCGGCGCCAAACAGGTTGGTCCCCCGCAGACTGGCTCCCTCTAAATCAGCGCCGCGGAGATCGACCCCCTCCAGGTTAGCCCAAGCCAGATCGGCCTCTCGCAGGATACACCGGCTCAAGTTCGCCCCACTTAGATCGGCCCCCACTAACCAGAGGGGGCCCTTTGCCAAATTGATCAGTTGATAAAGCTCTTTTTGGGTAAATTCCATAGAATTTGTGATCTCATCACTTTAGAAATTGTGTTTTAGCAGACCGGTACAAATCGCAACTTTATCTGAAAACCTCATTACCCGATTTAGCAGGTGTCCCCGTTTGCGGTGTACTCAAGACCGTCCCTTTTAGCCCAAACCGCTTCTCTAATTTCCAAAGATCTTTTCGGGATTTACGCTGCCATAATTCTATATGGGTTACTCTAAAAATAAATTGAGGCTCGAAACGGCCCAGCACGTTACGGGCATTATTCACATCCTCCTTTGTGGGCATACGTCCAAAGACGATGTGAGGCCGGTAAAATTGGCTTTGCTCGGCCAGGGGGCTCAATGGCCCCGTCAGCAAGTGACTCCGCAGGGCCAAAAACTCCTGTTGACCGGCAATAACCGGCAGACAGAGCAGATAACCCTTACTAGAATATACATCCCACCCGGCCAGCGAAATCTTTATCGGCGCTTCGAGGTCGCCAACGTCATTTAAGTGAGCGTGAAGTTCTTGGCGCGTGCCCGAGAATCGAAATGGCTTGATTATGGCAAGATTGGGGGGGATGAGTTTAGCTGTGGGGTCGTAGCGTTGACGGTAAGGTTGTAGCGCCGCTGCCAAATTGCCAGGAACCGGGGCAACAACGGTATACATCGTCAGCCTCCCAAGGGGTGAAGAGGTCAATTGCTGTAAGCCGATTGCACAACAGAATTCATATCATAAAATTGGGCGAGACTCAGGAAACTGCTCACGCATCTGTATTCCTCCCAATTCCTCCGCATGGTTAAAAATTCGATATCAACTACACAGTTTGCATATTACTGTTAACTACGTTGACGCGCAAAATCGCGTCTCTAATTCATGGAGCTGGAACCCAACCCTGTGAGACGGCAAATGCGACCGACAGAGCCAGGGTGTTGGTTAGCATGTGCATCAGAATCGCCGGCCAAATTGAGCCTGAGAAATGATACAAAAAAGCAAAGATAACGCCTAAGATAAATATGGGTAAAATCGCCGTAGGGATCACGTGGGCAACGGCAAACAGCCCGGCACTGGTATACATGGCTTTCTTCCAATCCCAATGGTGGCTCAACGCAGTAAACACAAACCCTCTAAAAAAGAGTTCCTCCACAAATGGAGCCACGATGGCGCCGCCAAAAAGCAGCACTAGAGGAAACGAGCTGTTTTCGAACACAACGTCAATATCCGGCTGAATTTGCAGGCCAAACAGGCCCAGAAAGGCCCCGTAAACCACATTGAAGATAAGGGCAAGGGCCATTAAGCCGCAGCCGATGCCGACGGCCTTAGGTTGAAAACGGCGTAAACCAAGGTCGGCCCAGCTGGCTCCGTATTTATGAATGGCAAAGTACCAAACCGGTAGCAGTAGAACCGACGTGCCGAAGATGATGATCCAACCCGGGTCGACCGAAACCCCCTGGCTCTGGGCAACTTGGCCGAGCATGACCAAAAACAGGATGACCAAGATCGACATGGCCAGACCCCAGACCACATCCAGAGGCGTCCAGGGTACCCCTGGCACCTGAGCCGGATCCGGCTTTTTTTCAACAAAGATTGGGTCGTTCATCAAATTGGGTAATTTTGATCTCTCGAAATTGGTAACTGAGTTTACCATAGTTTAGAGGGGGTGAAAAGTTGGTAAACCGGAGGTAAATTTGGGGTGGGCCAGGCTGAAAGCGAGTTAGGCCTCATGTTTATCAAAAAAGGCTGGAAAACCCCGCCTTTTTGAATGTTCGAGACATTTTTTTATCACACCAGGCTCACCAACCACTCTAGTTCCAGCCCCACTACCTGGCTGCGGCCTACAAAAATACCCACCAGCAAGACTACCAGCAGCAGCAGGGCAACAATTAGCAGAGCCATACAGCCAACGACTGCCCAGATTGGCCGGTTGTCTTGGGTAAGCTTAGGAGCCAGATCATGGATAGGCAGGGCGGACCAGGACAGGGGGCGGTCCACCAGTTTGGGATCCGGCTGGCTGGTAGTAAATAAAAAAGTCGTGTCGCCAAAGTTGATGCGGTCGCTATCCTTGAGACGGGTCGGTTGGGAAATCATCACTCCGTTGACATAGGTACCGTTGGCGCTGCCCTGATCATTGATAATGTAGGTATTGCCAACGGGAGTCAGCAGCGCGTGATGGCGCGACACTTTCTGATCTGCCGCAACTACGGCGTTGCTTTTATCCCGGCCTAACTGCACCTCGCCCCGCAGCGGAAACGAGTGGCTAATGTGCCCGTTAACGATTAGGGTCAGATAGGCCGAAGGTAGGGTCTCTTGGATAGTCAAATAATTTTCGTTGTCGTTTTCTTCAATATATCGTACCACTAAAATTCAACCCTTTATTATGACATGAGTTGCGAGGTTATCATCGGGTACGCCTATTATAGCATAGTTGATGGTTTAAAACTATAGCTCTTGAGTCCGCGATTTTTGATGTCCTACTTGACCATAACATAAAATAGCGTTATCATATGATTACAGGTTTCAAGTTTTAGTGAGAGGGTTGAATCATTAGCGCCGAATCAGACAATAGGCAATCAAATAGTCGCCTTTTCATAATATTGGCCTTGGCTTTGATTGGTTTAATGTGTGTGGGGCTGATAGGGATCGGGGGGGCCTTATTTCTGACCCAGACTCGACGGGCTCAGGAAGAGGCCGCGCTCGGGCCAACCGCGCCGCCCCCGCCGACTCCGGTTCCGACGAATACGCCTTTGCCGCCGCCGCCGACCCATACGCCCACATCACTGCCAACGCCAACCAGTACGCAGGTCGTGGGCAACAACGCTCAAGTACCTTCCGAGACCGTAGGCGAAGAAACAGTCGAAGAACTGCTGCCGGTTGCGACGAGTACGTTAATGGCGGGTGAAGTTACGCCGACCAACACCCTCGTTGTCCCGCGTGGAACGGCTACGCCGGCTCCGGCAGACACTGTAGCATCAGCACCACCGCCCGCTCAGATGCCCGCCGGTGGCGGCATTCTGCCACTCGATCGCAACTATCCTCTCTTGTGGGCTGGGATAGGTCTGTTGGTTTTGCTTGTTGTTGGAATAATTGCCCGGTTTAGGTCAGGGTCGCCGATCCGCTAGCCATAGCTGTCGCTGCTGCCTGAGCATCCCCACAATCACGGCATGCTAAATAGCTTGCATGAAAAAAAGCGATAACTCACGCGAGTGATCGCTTCGTAATTTTTCGGCGGCAGGTATCAGCTAGCGGGCGTCTAAAAAGCTGCGCGGCTCAAGCCAGCCTGCTCTAGTATAGGGCTGTGGGGCAATCCGCAGCAATTTCCCCTCACTCTGTTTTGCGCTGCCGCACCATAGCCTAGCGGCAGATTGAGATTGCGGAAAGATGTCGATGTCGCGGCAGAGGGTTAATCTTGATTTTTTAAGTACCGACCAATCGTCGTCAACAGCCGGTTCAAATCCACAGGCTTTGTAAAATGTTCGTTGGCCCCGGCAGCTAGGGCACGTTCTTTGTGTTTGGCGCTGGCCCAGGCAGAGATTGCGATAATCGGAATGATCGCCGTCTTCTCCTCCGAACGGAGAATTTTAATTGCTTCGAAGCCATCCATACGCGGCATTCGCAAATCCATCAAAATTAAGTCGGGTAGCCACTCCCGTGCCTTATCTACACCTTCTACCCCGTCACTGGCAACCGCAACCTCAAAGCCGTTAAGCTCGAGCATCTGGGCCAAGATGTCTCTCTGCGCAGGGTGATCTTCGATATATAATACTTTTGACACGCAATCGCTCCCGTTACATGAAGATTGCTAGAGGCAATCCAAAAAGATTTTACCCTTTTATGTCTCTTGATAGATATAGGCTTTTATTACCAGAGGGCTTAAAATTATCAAATAAGGAAAGAGAACTTACGCTATGACATTGTTCGACGATCAAAACAGCTTTCTCGTCCCGGTACTTTTAACAATTATTTTGCCTGGACGCTATGTATAATGAGACTATCACAACTATAAAAGTCTGTCAAGCGCAAGACAATTTTTAGCGGTCTCCTCAAAAACAGTTATGCCAACGTCGTTTTAATCTACATTTAATCTTTACCTCATTTTTCTTTAATCTTGTTTGTTTATCATAGAGTTACACTAAACTTAATCAATAGTGTAAACCCTCCCTCCTGAAAAAACCCGCGTAGTGGCAGCGCGGGTTTTTTCCTTTTACAGACTGTCTCCAAAAGCTTTTTCCTTAAGTTGGGGCGCGGCTTGCGTCATTTTATCCACGTGCGGCACTGACTGATTCTGGGTGATTGTTACGATTATTCAATTCGCCGCCGCGTTAGAGCTTTATTAGAACAATTTATCCTGTCGCGGGAGTTGGGGACGGTTGATAGGCAACCCGACGATAGCCTTAAAGCGGTTACAGGTGCTAGGTGAGTGCCCCGCATAGTCATTATTGAAAAATCCGTAAATAGCTTCAATTCGCTCTATGTGAGGCTGAATATAAGCCCACCACCATTCTAATTGGGGCGTCACATCGGCCTGTTCCCGATCCTTGTGCTTAAACTGACCGTGACGACCCAACCATCGAATGTAAAAAAAACTGGTGGTTAATATGACCTGCTTAGGCAGATTTAGATAGTCGGTAGAGGTCCAGCAAACGTTGAACTTGTCCAGCAGCGGAACCGTCTCTCGGCTAAACCAGGATGGGTGGCGAAATTCAATTGCGTATCGAAACTGTATCGGTAATTCCGCCAGGAAGCGGGCAACGGTATCGTATTCGGCAGCGGTAAAGGCAGGAGGCAGCTGAATCAAGACTGCGCCCAACTTATCACCAAGCAGGTCCATCCTGTCCAAAAAGGTAGACATTGCATTGCCGGCATTGATTAGGCGCATTTCGTGGGTTATTTGGCGGGGTGTTTTTACGCAGAATTTAAAGCCGGGCGGCGTAGTGTTGGCCCACTGTTTCACCCGCTCGGCGGGCGGATTACCGTAAAAAGTGGAGTCTATCTCTACGGCGTCGAATATTTGGCTGTAGTGAGACAGGTAAGCGCGTGACGGCGTATTCGTGGGATAAAAAACGCCCTCCCAATCTTTATAACTAAAACCAACGGTGCCAAGATGCCAGCTTACCATTATTATGAATCAGCCGCTTTTTTTGGGACAGCCGTAGGAAAATAAATAGAGAAGGTTGTCCCCTTTCCAGGCGTACTTTCCACGCTGACGGTCCCGTTGTGGCGCTCCACAATGCGCTTGACCAAGCTTAATCCCAAGCCACTTCCCTGCGCCCCTTCGGCCGTTTGAAGTCGAACAAATGGCTGGAAAAGTTGGTCCTGCTCTTCGGGTTGAATCCCGGGACCTGTATCACTGACACTGAGAACGAGTTTCTTATGACGTCGGTGCGTTTCAATAGTGATCTCACCA
>JBFGLD010000071.1:0-11236 GCA_041576335.1 Anaerolineae bacterium
GAAGGAGCGCATGCCATTTGTGTCATAAGCCGGCGGGAGCCGGACAAGATTATCACGGCCCGGTTAGGCAATGCTGGAGGGGTGATCATTGGCTATGGAAAGAATGAAAATTTCTTAGCCTCGGACATTCCGGCGATCTTGGAATATACTCAGCGGGTCGTGTTTCTGGAAGATGGGGAAATGGCGGTCATCATGGCCGAAACGGTCAACTTTAGCAAACTTGAAGGCAAAGCTATCGATAAAACCGTGCAAATGATCAATTGGGATCCCGTCAGTGCAGTTAAAGGGAAGTATCGCCACTTTATGCAGAAGGAAATCTACGAGCAGCCTGAGGCGATACAAAATACGATGCGGGGTCGCCTTGATTTTACTACCGGCCAAGTTTGCTTCGAGGATCTACACCTGACCGCCGCCGCAGCGAAACAGATCGAGCAAATTATCATCGTCGCCTGCGGGACCTCGGCCTACGCCGGTTTAGTGGGCAAATTTATCATCGAGAATTTGGCCAGAGTTAACGTCACAGTTGATTATGCGTCTGAATTTCGCTATCGTGACCCTTTGATCAATGATAAAACGGTTGTCTTAGCCATCACCCAATCCGGTGAGACCGTCGATACGTTAGCGGCCTTAGAAGAGGCCCGGCAGAAAGGGGCCACAACCTGGAGCATCGTCAACGTGCAGGGTAGTATGGCTCACCGTGTCGTCGATGGAAAAATCTTGATGCATGCCGGCCCCGAAATCGGGGTGGCCAGCACAAAGGCCTTTACTACGACCCTGACCGACTTAACCCTGCTGGGGATCTATCTGGGCCAATTGCGGGGTCTGCTGTCGGCCGAGCAGAGTGGCCACTTGGCAAAAGCCCTGGCTCACCTGCCCGACCTGGCCGGCCAGGTATTGGCCGACGGCTACAATGATTATGAGCAGTTGGCCAATGTATTTCATAATCGGGCCCATTTTTTGTTTCTGGGGCGGGGGATCAACTACCCGATTGCCCTGGAAGGAGCGCTCAAGCTGAAGGAAATCAGCTACATCCACGCCGAAGGCTATCCGGCGGGGGAGATGAAGCATGGACCGATTGCCTTAATTGATGAGCAGATGCCGGTGGTCTGCCTGGTCACTCAGGATCACGTGTATGACAAGATGATCAGCCAGATTGAGCAGGTGCGGTCGCGGCATGGAATCGTCATCTCGGTCATCAACGACGGAGACGAGGAAGCGGCGGCTCAGTCAGATTTTGTGTTAAAGATCCCTCAGACCCATCCGTTATTGACCCCAATCATTTCGGTCATCCCACTCCAGTTGTTAGCATATCACATTGCAGTCTGGCGTGGGGCGGATGTGGACCAACCGCGTAACTTGGCCAAAAGTGTGACCGTGGAATAATCAAAGTAGATGAGCAAATCGGGGAAGCGCCCGTGAAAAACCCCTGCCAATATTAAACCCCTTGAGCTCATTACTTGCCGAATGCCGGTAAGAACGGTACAATCCCACTTAGAGGTAGGGAATTGAAGCAATATTAGAAAAATCCTTGGCTGATCAAGGCAAACCCGCGATAGATAAACCGTAAAGCGTGAAGCGTAAAAAGGCAATTTTAACGTTTCACGTTTTACATTTCAAGCTGGTGCATCTAAGTTCTGTAACATGTCCTGCGCCCGATGTTTGATTTCTGGCTGCCCGGAGGCTTAATTTTGACGACAATCCAACGAATTGGGTCAATCGATCAACTTAAAGACATTCTACGAGAACAAGCTTACATCGCCGACCGCGGCTTGGTAACCTCGATCTACTTGGCTATAAAACTGGGCAAACCTCTATTTTTGGAAGGTGAGCCGGGCGTCGGCAAAACAGAAGTGGCCAAAGTCATCAGCGCCGTCTTGCAGAGCCCCCTCATTCGGCTGCAATGTTACGAAGGCTTGGATGTGAATACCGCCGTATATGAATGGAACTATACCCGGCAAATGCTGGAAATTCGGCTGTTGGAAGCGGCCGGCCAGGTAAACGAGCAAACGGCTATTAAAAAAATTTTCGGGCCGGAATTTTTGCTGAAGCGGCCCTTGTTGCAGGCCCTAGAGCCGGTAGACGGGGCAAAACCGGTCCTCCTAATTGATGAACTTGATCGGGCCGACGAGGAGTTCGAGGCGTTTCTGCTTGAGATACTTTCTGATTTTCAGATTACTGTGCCGGAGATTGGTACTATCAAAGCCGACCGTCCTCCGGTAGTGATCATTACTTCCAACCGCACCCGCGAAATCCATGATGCCCTCAAACGCCGCTGCTTATACCATTGGATTGATTATCCTTCCTTCGAAAAGGAATATAACATCGTGTTGACCAAGGTGCCCGATGCCCCGCAGCGTCTTGCCCGTGAGGTGGTTGCCTTTGTGCAGGCACTCCGCCAGGAAGATCTCTACAAGCTTCCCGGCGTGGCCGAAACGTTGGATTGGATGGCAGCCCTGGTTGCCCTCGATCGAGAAGACCTAACCGAGGACGTTGTGAACGATACCCTCGGTGTTTTGCTCAAATATCAGGATGATATCCGGCAGGTCCAGGGCAAAGCGGTGCAGCGTATTTTGAGCACGAGTTGAGGAGATCGGCAGTAAGCGGCGAAAACTGGGGGAAGGGGAAAAAAGCCAAGGCATGGTTCATAGGCAGCATGCTGACAATTCACAATTCATAATTCACGAGGCTCAGCTATCATCTTCCAAACACGGCTATTTGCTGCGTAACATGGTCCTTTTTGGAAGATTGCTGCGGGCGTTGGAACTGGACGTTACGCCGACCCAAATCCTCGATCTCGTCGAGGGGCTCAAGTATGTTGACATAGGTCGTCGTGACGACTTCAAAGACACGGCGAAAACCATTTTAGTGAGCCGGCACGAGCATATCCCCCTATTCGACCGGGCTTTTGATCTGTTTTGGCAAGCCCGGGAAGAGGATGCCCCGGACCAGCAGGATTTGGATGATTCGCTTCAAAAACCCCCTCAACCCGAGCAGGAGTTAGCCCCATCCAAAGTAGACAGCGACGATTCCGACTCGAGCCAAAATGACCCGGAAGTTGAAAAAGTCTATACTTACAGCGCCCGCGAGGTGCTGCGCCAAAAGGATTTTGCCGATTTAACAGCTGAAGAGTTAACCGAAGTCAAATACCTCATGCAGGATATGCTCTGGGAGCTGCAAAAGCACCGCAGCCGGCGCAAGACCAGGGCACTTCGCGGATCCTATTTGGATTTGCGGCGGTCCATCCGGCGCAATATGCGGCACGGCGGCGAATTTTTGGAGCTGACGTGGCGCCGTCCCAAGCTTAAGCGGCGTCCCTTGGTGGTGATCGCAGATATTAGTGGGTCAATGGAGCGATATGCCCGCGTCCTGCTCAAATTTATCTACGTTATCAGCAGTGGTTTGGAAAAAACAGAGGCATTTGTCTTTGGTACCCGCCTAACTCGGATCACCCACCAACTCAAGGCCCAAGATATTGATACGGCCTTAGACCAGTCGACGGCTCAGATCCAAGATTGGGGAGGCGGAACGCGCATTGGGGAGTCACTCAAAACTTTTAATTTTGAATGGGGGCGGCGCGTACTTAGCCACGGGGCCATTGTGCTTATCATTAGCGACGGTTGGGATCGGGGAGATATTGACCTCCTCAAGCGCGAAATGGACCGTCTTCAGTTGAGCTGCCAGCGCCTGATTTGGCTTAACCCGCTCCTTGGTTCCGATAATTACAAACCGCTGACACGCGGTATTCAAGCAGCATTACCTTATGTTGACGATTTTTTGCCGGTCCACAATCTGCAGAGCCTCGAGCAGTTGGGCGATTTATTGGTCCGGCTCGGTGAGCATCGTCCGCTGCGGCGGCAGCATGGGCTGCGCACGTCACCCGAGGTCTGACTCACAATGGCAGCGCGCCACTGATTATCTACCCGCCGACCACTTGGCCAAAAAAGCCTTGGCCTGTAATTCCCCGTCGGCCATCAATTCCTGAATAAATCCCGGGCTGCGGTCCAGCTTGGAAGCGAAGTCCAAGGCTTCACTCATCTCCGGACTGATGGCAATCGTTTCGACGACCACCTCCTTGTACCTGTCCGTGGGTAAATAGCCTGCATTGACCCAGCTGTTGACGGCGGTGATGAATCGTTTTTCCTGTTCCAGCGACAGGTTGGCCGCCAATTCGTTATCCCGATCCTGGATATCTTCCACAGATTCTGGCTCACCGGGCCGAATTTTGGGATTAATCTGGATCACCCAAATCTCATCAGGTTTGTCGGCTGCCTTATCAGGATCGGCCACAAAATTTCGGACCGGTGGGTTCTGTGAGTAAAGTCCGTCCCAGTAACCCTCATCGTCGATGTTCACCGCCCTGACGCCCAGGCCCGGGATGGCCCCTGAGGCGCGCACCGCATCTGCCGTGATTTCAGCTTTCTTTGAGTCAAAGGCCTTGAAATCGCCCGAGCGGATATTGATGGCGCCAATCAGCAGCCAGGGCTCGGCGATGGGCTTCTTTACCTCGGCAAAGTTGATATGCTTTTCCAACAGCGTGGCGTAATCTACGAACTCCTTTCGAAAACCCATAAACTCCATCTGCTTGATTAACAGCGGAAAGAACGGGGCATACGGGCTAAATTTGACCTCGGGCGCAACCCCTTTGCCTTGCAGCCGCAGCGTATTGACCAGCCATGTATTAAATAGTCGTTCCGATGACGACTGCGCTGCAAAATCATCCCAGATGGCATCCAGTTTGTGGATGGCCTCAGCCGGACCGCCCGTGATCAGGCCGTACCAGCACGTCACGGCGCACAGGGCTCCGGCGGACGTGCCGCTCAAGCCCATAATTTCAAGCTTCTTTTCTAATTGGTTTTTAAGGATTATTTTCAAAGCGCCGGCCGTGAAGGCTGCATGTAGTGCTCCGCCCTGGCAGGCGATGGCAATACGTTTCATGATCGGTCTCCTCGAATCTAGACTCACTACACGAGATCCAAAAATAGCAGGTTGGGATCTGCCAACAGTTGCTTCAGTCGTTCGATAAATGCTCCGGCGACAACGCCGTCGATAAGGCGGTGATCATAGCTTAAAGCCAGGGGCAGAATCGGACGAATCTCAACCTGGCCCTGCCTGACCACCGGTTTTTCTTCAATCCGGCCAACACCCAGAATAGCCACCTCAGGCGGATTGATGATTGGCGTACCCTGACTGCCCCCAAAACTACCGAAATTGGTCATCGTGAATGTGCTGCCGGCAAGCTCTTCCAACGGCAGCTTTCGCTCGCGGGCAGCCTCGGTCAGCCGGCTCAGTTCACCGGCAATTTGGAATGCGCTCAACTGATCGGCGTGCCGTACGACTGGAACGAGCAACCCGTCCGGAGCGGCTGTTGCCACACCGATATGATAAAAGCGATGTAGGCGAATTTTCTGCCGGTCCATATCCAGCGAGGCGTTGAGGTAGGGAAACTCTTTTAAGGCCCGGACCGTTGCTTTAATGACAAACGGCAGGTAGGTCAGCCGGGCACCGCGGCGTTCCGCCTCCGCTTTGAGATGCTGTCTGAGCGCGACCAAATTGGCGACATCAACCTCGTCGAAACTGGTCACAGTCGGAGTTCGCCAGGCCACCTCCATGCGCTCGGCAATGCGCCGGCGCAGGCCCACTAATGGTTCTTCGTCGGTGATTTCCTGGCCGGGCCGGCGGCGATCCCGCGCAGGTGCTTCTGCCGGGGCGGCGGCAGCGGTTTTGGCCACCGGCGGCGGCAGAACGGCGGCGGTCTGCTTGGCCGCTGAGGGCGGCGCAGGCGGGGCGGTTGTTTCTCGCTCGAGGAAGCGGCGGACATCTTCCGGCAGAATTCGGCCGGCCGGTCCAGACCCGGAGACTTTGGCCAAGTCGACGCCCAACTCAAGGGCCAGTTTTCGCACCGCCGGCGCAGCCAAGACTCGTTGACCAGGACCGGCGATACCCGGCATTTTTACAGCAGAAGTCGCCGGTTGGCTGTTGCTTGACTGGCTGACCGGCACTGCTCTTTCTTCACTGGATGCAGGCATCGCCGCTGGTGGTAGCTTATCCGCCGCTGCGATCAAAATTAGGGTGTCGCCGACATGAGCTATCGTGCCGGGTTCGGTTCGAATTTCCGAAACGGTGCCGGCAACCGGCGACGGAATTTCAACCACGGCTTTATCTGTTTGTACCTCTAAAATGGGCTGGTCCTGTGCGACCGTTTCGCCCTCTTTGACCAGCCACCGCAACACTTCAGCTTCGTGGATACCCTCGCCGACATCCGGTAATTTGAATTCGTACATCATCTCTCCTTAGCCGCTCGCAGGTCGTGTAATAAGTATATTAAGTTAACAACATTATCGCAAAAGCGCAAAGACAGAGAGACGCAAAATATTCTATGTTGTCCTTGCGTCATTAACTTCTTTGCGCTGCCAAGGAAAACGCCGTAGGCCGGGGGACTTGGGGGTTGCTCCCCCCACCTTACTCCCCCGTTTTCCTTGCTGATAGAACGATGCCTTGCATCGTGGAGTGCTGTTAACAGGATAATTGACTTATTACCATCGAACCGGTCTTGATCGCGGACAGGCAGCTACGGTTCCAAGGTCCGGTGAATAGCCTGGGCTACTCGATCCGGCGTGGGGATGAACTGGTCTTCTAATTTGGGAACGGGGAAGGGCATATCCGGGCAGGTGACTCGTTCGACCGGTTTTAATAGTGAGTACAGGCAATTTTCGTTGATTATCGCAATGACTTCAGCGCCCACCCCGCCGCTGCGGGCTGCTTCGTGTACAACAACGGCCCGTCCGGTTTTGCTGACGGAGCTGGTAATAGTTACCTCATCCAAGGGGGCAATCGTTCGCAGGTCGATAAGTTCGATGCCGGCCCCGGTTGCTTTCTCAACTTGGTCAGCCGCTTTTTTGGCCACCTGGACCATGGCGCCATACGTGATCAGGCTCAAATCATGGCCTTCTTTGATTACGGCCGCCTGGCCAAGCGGAACCGTATACCGCTCCTCGGGCACCTCCTGTCGAAACGAACGGTAGAGCTTCATATGCTCCAAGAAAATAACCGGATCGGGGTCTTCGATTGCTGCATGGAGCAGGCCTTTCGCATCGTACGGATTGGAAGGGATGATGACCTTGATTCCCTGCATATGCATGAAGAAAGCCTCAACATTGTCGGAATGGAGCTCCGGCGTGCGTACGCCTCCGCCAAAGGGAGCACGGATGACCAGCGGCGCCGTAAACACGCCCCCTGAGCGGTAGCGAGTACGGGCAACCTGGGAAGCCGTTTGGTTAAAAGCCAAAAAACTAAAACCGGCAAATTGAATTTCAACCACCGGCCGCATGCCGTAAACTGCCATACCCAAAGCCGTGCCGACAATGCCCGATTCGGCCAGAGGGGTATCAAAAACGCGATCCTCGCCAAACCGCTCTTGGAGATGATCGGTCACCCGGAACACCCCGCCATTTTTGCCGACGTCCTCTCCAAAGATTACAACTTCCGGATCTCGGTCCAGCTCAATTGCGAGAGCGCTGTTAAGCGCTTGAACCATTGTCCAATTTGGCATTGTTTCACCTCCTAGGCCGCTAAACCTAATTCCTGCAAAAAATGAGCTTCCTGTCGTTTTAGCTGCGGCGTAGGATCAGCATAAACGATCCGGAAGAGCTGGCGTGGGTCCGGTGCGGGCAAGGCTTCGTAGGCCTCTACGGCTGCCTGAATTTCGGCAGTCACTGCTTCACGAAGCTCCCGATCCCCGGCTTCAGTTAGCATCTCGTTGTTCATCAAAAACGTGCGGAGTCGAAGAATGGGATCGCGCTTGCGCCACAGCTGCAGCTCGGCCTCATCACGATATTTGGTGGGGTCGTCGGCGGTAGTATGCGCCCCGAGCCGATAAGTGATCGCCTCGATTAAGGTCGGCCCGTCGCCGGCCCTGGCCCGGGCGATGGCCTCGGACATGACATGGAAGACGGCGAATATGTCGTTGCCATCGACCACATAACTGGGGAGTCCGAAACCCGTACCTCGATCAGCAATGTACTCGGCCGCAGTTTGCTTTTCCCGCGGGGTGGAGATGGCCCAACCGTTATTCTGAATGACGAACACGACGGGGGCTTTTAAGACTCCGGCGAAGTTCAGCGCTTCGTTAAAGTCACCTTCTGACGTGGCCCCGTCGCCGCAAGAGGTAACCACCACGTGCGGTTCTTTATGGTACTTAATTGCCTGTGCGATCCCGACGGCATGCAGCATTTGCGTACCAAGCACGACTTGAAACGGCGGGCAGTTGGCCTCGCGGGCGTAGTTGTCGGCAACATAACCGCCCCATTGCTTCATACATGCCAAAACGGGTACGCCTTTGATAAATTGGGAAACGTTTTCTCGATAAGAGGCGACCAACCAATCTTCCGGTTGGAGCGGGGCGGCCATGCCAACGGAAACTGCTTCTTGCCCATTAATTGGTGCAAAGGTGCCCATTCTACCTTGGCGCTGAAGGGCGACCATTCGATCCGAATAAGTGCGCCCCAAAATCATCCAGCGATAATATTCAAGCAGTTGGTCGGAAGACAAGTCGGGGAGTGAGCCAATAACTTCACCTTCCGGCGTCAAAACTCGGTAAACTCGGTCAAAGAAATCGAGTGATAGGGTGTCGTTAACTGTGACTGACATTTGCTTGTGCCTTTCTTTGTTATTTTTCATTTATTTGGCCTCATTCATTATCTCCTCCACCCGATGGCGGGCATCTTCAATGTGGCGATTTAGCAATGTCACGGCAAGTTGGGCGTTGTGCTGCTCAATGGCGTCGACGATCTGGTCGTGCTCCGCCACAAAGCGCAGCAAATTGCGGCTGTTTGACAAACTTTGCCGGCGTATCGAGGTATAAACCTCCATGCTGGCCGCGAGAATGGTTGCCATTATTTCGTTCAGCAGCGGATTTTTGGCCGTTTCAACAATTGCAATATGAAAACCCTTGTTTGCTTCAAAGGCCACGTCGCCCTGCTGCAGATCAGCCTCAAATTGTCGGTTTAACGTCCGCAAATTGCGCAGGTCGGCTTCGTCGCGGCGGAGTGCAGCTAAACGCACGGCCTGTGTTTCGATAATCTGTCGAACCTCAAACAGATGAGCCACCTGCTCCCTTTCCTGGAATAGTACGTGGGCAAGTGGCTCAATTGCGTTTTCCAAGCTCTGCCGCCGGACATAGGCTCCATCACGGGGTGAAATTTTGATGATCCCCATGTTTTCCAAAACGGCCAGTGCCTGGCGTACCGAAGGGCGACTGACCCCAAATTTTTCAGCGAGCTCACGCTCCGGTAGGAGTTGATCGCCTGGTACTAATTCGCCATTCCAGATCGACCCCTGAATGAGCTCGACAACCTGGGTATAAATTGGCTTTTGTCTATGAGACCGCTTGAGACTTACGGCCGTCAACTCTCTCCCTGATTTCATCAATGATGCTCCATAGATGTAATTTACCTCGGTTTTTGCTTCGGATCAGTTACTTAGCTTACTCTAACCCGGATGATCTTGGTATGTGTTTGGTCTGACCAAGGTTTACCAATATTATACCAAAATAATGCGGTTTGTCAATCGCTTAATTATTACCTACGAATGGGGATGATGAGACTTTGGCCGGATCGCAAACGCCTGGGGTCAGCGATATCATTTCGATTTGCCAAAGCCTCCATGTCCACGCCGAAGCGTACGGCAATGCCGGACAGCGTGTCGCCAGGTTGAACCACGTAGACCACCGGCGTTGGTGTGGGGGTAGGCGTGGGCGGGGGTGTGGCATCGGTTGGGCGGAGTACTGCTTGTTGCGTAAAACGGAAACTATTAATAATACGCTGAAACGTCGGCTCGATCGCACTCCACTGCGAGACCGGGGCCGCAGCAACAAGATAATAGCCGACTTCATTTTTGCTGGTGGTCGCCATAATGGCCTTGCTTTCGCCACCCAGAGACGGCGCGTTAAAGTTGATCTGGGTTGAACGCCACGTTTCAGCTCCAATGGTCATACGGCCCTGGCTGGCCGAACTTGGGCTGAAATTGGCCAGCAAATTTCGCAGCAAAATCTCAGGGTCGGCCGTGTTATCAGCCGGAATACCGATCCACAGGGCGCTCGCCTGCAGCTGCTCCGGCTCGAGCCCGGCAGGTGAGGGCGAAACGACAACTCGTAAAGTTGTTTCTCGTTTGCGCCAGGCGGCCGGGTAATCCAGGGTAATGCCCAAGGCCGCACTGCGTAAAGTGATGGTGGCCGAAGTGTCGGTATCTGCCAGCGGCCGGATAGCCGGCGCAGGGTTCGGGCCGGCCGGCAGTTCGGAATTTTCGAAACCGGCTACCCCATCTATTCCCAATACTCGACTCGATAAGGAAAGCTGGATGATAATCATGGTCAAAATGGTAAAGACAATAATAATTGCCAGCGCAATTAAGATAGTATTGGACTCGGTGCTGCGCATACCTTACTCTAATCTCTCGGCAACAGGCCTAAAAAGTTGTTTCTCATGCCTTGATCTCGTATAGAACATCGAAAGTCGATATATCATACCGCCTGCGGACTGTATTGCCAATTTTGCATTTGGCAAAGTTTTCTATTATTGTCAGGTTGTTGTGATAACGGTAAGTTCAGACCGTGGGATAGGCAATTCGGCAAACTTCTCAAAATGCTCGCGCCGGCTCGCCCCAACGAATCCAAAAATATCACCGGCAGTACCGGTTTGACCCTGTAGAAAAAACAGCCCTGATGGCTTTGGGCAAGGTTACCTCCATGCTGAGTGCCGACTATTGGTTTCAATCCAATCCCGGACCACTGACAACCAGAGCATGGATCTTGTATACGTGTTGGTTTATTGTGTTTCTAAGTGGACTAATTGGGGGAGGATGGCACTTACTTTCCCGCCAACGGAGTCAGCCAAGAACCGCGCCGGGGAGAAAAAGTAACGCATCTGCCATCGATAGCCACCAACGTCTGCGCCGGAACGGTTATCGAATTTTAAGCCAGTACGAGCTAATTATCGGCTTGGCCGGGATAATACTGGTCGGAGCGCGTCTGGCTTTGATACCCGGTTGGTCGGCGCGAATTTGGCCGCTTCTCCTGGTTGGCCTTGCCCTGATCGGTCCCCTAGCCATTTATTGGGCCCACCGCCCCGCCGGTCCATGCGACGGCAATCTGCGGCTGCTGGCCTTTCGTGATGTCGGGCCGCCATTGTCGCTGCGAAGGCAAGTTCCCCTATGGCTGTTGTATTTGGCTGGGTTGGGGCTA
>JBFGLD010000072.1:0-11228 GCA_041576335.1 Anaerolineae bacterium
CGAGCATCCTCGCGGGCCAACTCACCGTCGCCGCCGCGCAGTAGGGCTTCAGTCTCCGGCCAGTGGGGCTTGATGAGCAGAGGCAGAGTTCGGTAATCACGGTACGCTAAGGCTTGGCGGGCATGGGTGTGGGCCGCGTCCCAATCGCCGGCCAGCGCAGCATCGACACATGAGTTAGCCAGATTTTGTTCCAAATAACTCAACACACCGGCTTCTTCCAGGTGCGGCATCAACTCCAGGTGAACCTCTTGAGCGGTAGCAAAGTCACCCAGGGCCCAATAGAGCAGCCCGGCGGAAAAGGCCGCCAAGAGTTTTGGAGCCAACGCTTGAGATCGAGCCACAGCCAAATTGTGCCGGGCTAAGGCCAGGGCTTCCTCATAATCGCCCTGGTCTACCAGGCCGCAAACAAGCCAGGAGCGGCTCATGCATTGGCTAAACTCGTTTTCGATCTCCCGGCCAATGGTGTTGGCTGACCGAGCGGTTTCAACCCCTTTCGCGGTTTCCCCATTGAGCAAGTAAGCCATGGTCAGCCCAACTAAAGCATCGGCTTCCAGAGCCCGATTGCCCAGGGTCACATAACTCTCCCTGGCCTCAGCCATCGCCGCTTGACCTGCCGCGATTTGTCCTTGAAAAAGTAAGGCAAAAGCTAAAGTCTGGGTCGTGCCCGCTATCAAAGCCTGATCACCTACCTCACGAGCCAAAGCCAAGGCTCGCTCGCTATGGAGCTGGGAACCCCTGAAGTCGTCGATATGATGTGTTAGTTGGCCTAAACTCCACTCTGTTTGGGCCAACCCTGCTTTATCGCCGCTGGCCTCAGCCACCTGTTTTGCTCGGGTGAGCAGAGCAGCGGCCTGATCCATCTCCTGGGCGTATATGGCTAAACTGGCTAACCGGTTAAGAGCGGCAATTTCCAGAGTGGGCCAACCGGATTTCTGAGCCAGGTTTAACATCTGTTGGCAGATCAACTTCGTTTTGTGAGGCGCTTCCGTTACTTCGTAGGCCCGGGCAAGCTGGGTGTAGAGATTGGAGATTAGGGGTTGGAGATTGGTAATGGGTAGCGAAGTGCCCCCTGGGTATTGCTCATTGGTGATTAGGGTACGAGCATTTTCGTACTGTGTAATAGCATCACGGACGGCAAAGAGTTGCATAGCGTCATCACCGGCAGCGACACTGTAACGAAACGCAGGTTCGGTTAAGCGAGCCTTAAGCGCATGGTGGGCTAACTCACCCGGAGAGGCCTGCAACTGCTCGAGGACCTCAAAAGCGCGGCGGTGATAGACACGACGACGGGCATCTCCGGCCTCGGTGTAAACCACGTCTCTGATTTTATCGTGAGCGAAGGTGTAAGGTCGGTGGGCGTCGTCAATTTCTTGGAGTAGACGATGATTGACCAACATCTCCAGGGCAGAGAGAGCCTCAAATTCAGGCGTGTCTGTGACCTGACACAACCGCTCAAAGCTGCAAGGACGACCCAAAACAGCGGAAGCCGTTAACAGGGCCGTTGCCGCCGGCGATAGGTGGGCTAGCCGAGTCATGATCACTTTGCGGACCCCGGGCGGCAACATGCCCGCCGAGGGTATGGCACCAAACGTCTGATCCTGCTCGGACAAGGCTCTAATGGTCTCGTTGATAAAGAAAGGTAGTCCGGCGGTTTCTTTGTAAAGCCACTGGGCGAAGATAGCAGGGGCGACTTTTGTTTCGCGCCCCTGCTCTTTTCCCAGCAGGCCAATTAGCTCTTTTGTTTCTTCTGCTGTCAGTGAACTCAAAGGTATTTGGGTCAATGCTACATCGCGCCCCAAAGCCGACAGCCAGTCGCCCACTTCCGGCGAGGTAGCCAACGACTCTGTGCGCAGAGTCAATAGGAGCAAAATAGGAATCTGTTCGGAATTCCAGACTCGACAGGCGTAGTGAATTAGATCCAACGAGGCAGCATCGGCCCATTGAATATCATCCCAATAGAGCACAACCGGTTGTTGGCGGGCTAAGGCTTTACCCAGGCGCGTCACGGCTTCGGACAGACGGATGCGGCCCAACGTTTCATCAGGCGTGGGTGGCGGCAAATCGGGGTAACGCTCTCGTAATTCAGGCAGCAGTCGGCTCAATTCAACCAGCCAAACATCGGCCAGTAGATCATCCGGGGCGTTTTCGCGCTCTAACCGCCGGCGTAAGGCATCCACCAGCGGTTGATACGGCAGCCTGCCTCCGGCTTCAAATGCCCGGCCTTTGAGGATGTCCACTTCGTGTAAGGTCAATCCGTTTAAGAATTCTTCGATGAGCCGGGTTTTGCCAATACCGGCCTCCCCGTTGATGACAACAAGCTGTGTTTGTCCGGTACGAGCCTGTTGATAGAGCTTGACTAACTGCGCGTATTCGGTCGAACGACCCACAAAAGGCAAGTCTGATTTTTGATTTGGTGTGGTTTCAGTCGATCGCAATTCATCGACGGTTAGCTGTGAACGTTTGATTCGTTCGGCCAACTTCCGGGTAGCCGGCGAGGGGTCAATGTTCAGCGCTGACTGCAATGTAGATTGGCAAGACCGGAAGGTTTGCAGGGCGGCCGCTTTGTTTCCCGCAAGTGCGTGCGTCTCCATTAAGCGACGATAGGCTGCCTCGTGCAGTGGATCCTGTTGGGTCCAGCGGGTGGCTGTAGCCGTCGCCGCTTCAAATTGGCGGGTGTCCCTCTGGGTCTGGGACAGGCGATCAAAAATTTGAGACATCGCCCGATGCCATCGTTCCCGCTGAAGCGTGAGCCAATCATCGAAATCAGGCGCATCCGGCAGGGAAAAGCCCTCCAGGAAATCGCCTCGATACAGATCGACGGCCTTTTGCAACCCTGCTAGAGCCTCGAAGTCCGGCAGATCTTTATCAATCTCAACAGCCTCGATGTCCAATTCGTAATCTGTTTCAAAATTAAAGCCAACCATATCAGCTTCAACCTGCAGGAAATGATAACTGCTGCCGGGGCTAACTTTTTCAAAGGCTCGGCGCAGATAAGCCAGGGTAGAGCGCAGCGCACTCCGGCCACGCTCGGCGTCGCTTTCGGGCCAAAAAAGGGTCATCAATTTTGGCCGAGGTTGAAAACCGCCCTCAACAGCCAGGTAGATGAGCAGGGCGAGCGCTTTGCGGGTAGGGAAAGCGAGCGGTTGTCCATCCAAGCGCACCCGCGGCGGGCCTAAGCAACCCAAATGTAGATGAGACATAAGCTTATCACGCCAAGACACGGCTATATCCAAATCTATCACGCTTTTATCACGGCGATTGGATATGATCAGGTCAACATTGACGCCCACATTATACACCTGATAGGACGGCAGAACAATGCATTATGAAACCGGCCCGACGACAGATCACAATGATGAGCCGGGAATCGCCACAACTAAAAATAAAGACGCCGACTTCACCGTGATTTGGGCTGCCCCAATTTTGCCCGGTAAGGCGGAAGCCTGGCGACGCTTTATGCAGGAGTTGCTGGGCAACCGGCGGCAAGATTTTGACGACGTATGCCGGCGATTGGAGATTTTGGCGATGCGTTGCTGGATCGCCGAAACGGCGAAGGGGGATATCGGCGTGATTGCCGTGATTGCCTCACAGCCAAAACAGATCATGGTCTATCTCTCTGCCTCGGACCTGCCGTTTGATCACTGGTTTCGCTCCCAGCTGGCCGTGCTACAGGGGTTGGATATTAGTGGACCACCCCGAATGCCGCCGTCAGACCTGGTACTGGACTGGTCTGGCTCAACCGATAGTCAGAAAGAAGGAGGTGATAGATAGAACTTAAGCCGCATATCTATGACGAATAATATCAACCTATCCATCAATCAATCTTAAATAGGAAAGGAAAAATAATGTCTGCACAAGAAAACGCCGCTTTGGCGCAAAAGATTTACCAACTTTGGGGAAACAATAAATTTGATGAGGTACTGGCTCTGACAGCCGAAGATGTAGAAGTTGTTCTGGTTCCGTTTGGACAAACGTTTAACGGTCATGAGGGGTTTCGGACATTTATGCAAAGCTTCAAAACGGCCTTTCCCGACATTGAAGTTACCGAAGTCATCAACCAGATTGCCACCGACAAGGCCGTGGTCAGCGAGTTTAAAGCCCGGGGTACCCACACCGGCCCGCTGATGACGCCGATGGGTGAGGTACCGCCCACTGGTCGCGAGGTTAACTTGACGGTTTGCGAGGTTTGGGACATTCACGATGGCAAGTTAACCGGCTTCCGTAACTACCAGGACGCCGCCGGCATGATGCGCCAACTGGGTCTGCTGCCCGAACCGGAAGCGGCTGCGGCGTAAGATTCTTACTTGAAATGGCAGATAGGGAGATTGGTGTGATTTGAATACCAATCTCCCTATGGCTAATATCTAGTCTCCAGCCTATGATATAAAGATCATTTCATGTTGCTTTGGCCGCAGGAAATCGGCAGGATGGAAAAATAAGCAGAAAATGAACCAAAAATGAGCGCATTTTGACCTGGAAAGTGAACATTGAGTTGAGCTAGAATAAATCTAATTGAAACTCAACAAAAATGAAAGGAAAATCATCTCATGTCAACGGAAGAAATCAAGTCCATCGCCCACCGCTTCTTCGCGGAGCAGGACCGGCGCAAGGGGCCGCTGGCGCCCGAGCTGTGCGCTCCCAACTACACGGCGTACATCGGTGGGTATCCTCCGGTAGATCTCGAGGGGCACAACCAGATGGCCCTCATGTTTTATGGGGCTTTCCCGGACCTTAATCAAACCATTGAAGACACGATCGCGGAAGGCGACAAAGTCGTCTTGCGTTTTACGCTTCGTGGCACGCACAAAGGAGACTTCATGGATATCCCGGCCACGAACAAGTCGATAACGGTTGGCGGGATCGCGTTTCTTCGTGTCGTGAACGGTAAAGTCGCAGAGCTGCGCGAGCAGTTCGATCAAACGGGCATGATGCAACAACTCGGCGTGATGCCGATGCCAGAGGAGGGTGGAGCGTAAACCCTTCAAGCCGACCTGCAGCGGTATGCTATTCACTTTTCCCGCCAGTGCAGGCTGGTAGGGAATGAAATCATAATCAGGAGGTAAATGCAAACGTCAGCAGAACAAAACAAAGAGATTGTACGACACGCAGCTGGTCCAGCTGCAATACCAGATCGCGCAGGGCCAAGGCTGCCGTGACCAGCTTGGCGCAATCAATAATCTCCGGTCTGTCTTGAGGTGTATGCACGATTTCTGCCATCAGTTCCACCAGGTGGTCCGACGTCAAGGCCAGGGCCGGTCTCCGGTTCAGCAGGAAGAGGCCGTGATCCCCCTGATACCACGGTTCTCCGACAACAAGGCCATCGTCGTAGTCAGAAAACACCTTGTGGATCAGCTCGGCCACGTCAACCGGGCAATCGTACAAAGAGTAAGCCGCCTTGCCTTTATAATAGCCCACACCGTCGACATTAATGCCCAGCACAATTTCCTCAAATCGGCCTGCATTGAGCGCCAGATACTGCTGCTCGCCCGGACTTGAGAAATAATCTTCGCCGTTCATGGCGACAATTTCTAGCCCCAACCGGCCGGTGTAATCGGCCAACAGCTCAGCCAGCAGAAGCATAACCATCACCCCACTGGCATTGTCAGAGGCGCCAGGTGTACCCAATTTCGCGTCAATATGGGCAAATAGGACCACCCGGCGCTGGGGATTTGCGCCTTTGCGGGCAAGGACGTTACAGCCTGTGGCCGGGCTGCGACTGGCCCGGATCTCCAAATTAATCTCTTGACCCGAGTATTTGGCCAGGCGATGGCCTTCCTCGTCCGTCATATAGGCGGAGGGAATATCGAAATCGCCATCTTCGATCAGCGGAAAGGGATAGACGGCCCCACCCACCATGTCCGGATCCCGGGTTGTAGCGGCTATGATGGCCCGGGGCCGTCTGGTCTCCAGCAATCGGATGATCCGTTGGTGATGATCCGGGTTGTAGAAGGGGAAGTTCTTGGGCATCAGCTGTTCCCGGGTCATCTCCCCGCGCAGCAAGACAATCTTGTCGGAAATTTCTGTGGTCTCCAACGCCTCAACGGTGGAAACGACCACCAGCGGTGCCCTGACCCGGCAGCCCAGTGTGTAAGGGCCGGCAAAGGAAGTAAAGGAGGCCCCCTCCGCCGTCAGAGTAACTCCTTCCTGGCTCCAGTCGTTGCAGTCAAATGTCGGAGATTCAGTCTCAAAGCCAAAGGAGGTGACGATGCGGGCGAAGAAATCCGTGGCCGCTCGATTGCCCTCGCTGCCGACCCGCCGGCTGTCAATGTCCGTACACAATTTCTTCAGGTAAGATTCCGCCCGTTCTCTCAAGCGGTCTAAAGTCATAGTTCTTCTTTACTCCAACTGTCCTGATTGTTGCCACCGGCCGTGACCAAAGGCCAACGCCTGGAAATCCATGTTTAATTTGGATAAAGCCCGGCCGCCTTTTCAGTTCAATTCGGCTAAAAATTCATTCACAACTTTCGCATAGACCTCCGGCTGCTCCAGAAACGAAAAGTGGCCGGCCGCCTCAATCACCTGAAATCGGGCGTTGGGGAAGGCTTCAACGTAGAGGCCAGCCGTTTCCTCCGGCTGCAAATCTTCCGCGCCTTGGATGACCAGCACCGGTACGGTGACCGCCTTGAGCGCCTCACGATAGTCGTGTCGCCGGCCCATGCTGAAATACATCGCCTGGACCATCCAGCCGCCGGCCCGGCCCTGCTCCGGGAGGGGGGTGTCAATCGCGGCCTGATAGTATTGGTCGAATTCCTGGTTCAAGGCCACCAGGTCGGCTTCAGTTTTGGCGAAGATATCGCCAAAATCCAAGTATTCTTGCAGGTAAGCCTCAAAATCAGCCTGTCTCTCGGCCGGTAGGCGCTGCCTGACCCGTTCATACAGACCGCCGCTCGGCTGGGGCATCACCAGTACATCGGCGGGAGAAACGAGAATGAGAGCGTCTAATGGAAACAATGATTATTATCATTTTCTTCACGGTTGGCCTCGTTTAGAAATCTTTCAACGCCCGCAAGGCCCGCAAGGTGATCCACTTGCTGGGCTGCCCTTGCTGCTCGATGTCGATCCACATCTTTCCGCGGAGTGTTCTTTCCATCAGCCAGCGGCCCCGGCTGTCCTGCTTGCTCAGGATAAATTGGCGGGCGTTGGCCAGACGGGGATCGCGGCCATATCCCAGCGCAACCAGAACCGAGACAGTCTCCAGCACGTCACTGCGGTAGCTGAGGGGGAAGCCAAATTTGAACCAACTGGTATTTACGCGCTCAGTATAGGGATAGTCGGCCACGGCGGGATCACGGCTGAGTAGAAACTCCGCGCCGACCTTAGCGGCCCGCTGCACCAACGGCGAGCGCTGCTCTGAGGGAATGGCCAGTAACGCCTTCATTGCTTTGGTTGCACCCCAGGCACACGACTGTCCCTGGTTGTAGCCGCAGCCAAAATTGGGGCCGGAGGTGCCGGATTTGTAGTACCGAACCTCCCCTTCGCCGGTGACGGCCCGGGCCTGCCAATCAATGGCAGCCTGCACCCGGGGATCGGCGATATAGCCCAAACGCAGCAGAGCAGCCAGGGTGTCGCCGTTTAAGCAGTGTACTGCGCTGCTGGGCACCGGGCGCCGGCTCATCGAGAAAGCATTGTTTTTGGCGACGGCGTGCCCGAGGAGATAGTCGCAGCCGCGCCGCACGCGCTCGTCGGTTGGATCGGCGCCAAGTTCGGCCAGGAACATAATTTGCCATACGGTGGAGCGATAGCTGGGGGTGTAGCCACCACCCGGCTTGACCCAGTAGCCCTCGGGGGCTTGCGCCTTCAGGATGACCGGTACCGGCCCTGTGGCCATAATATCTTGGCCGGCTTGAATGACGTCGGGGTCAGTTTCGGGCCGGTCCAACAGGTCACGCAGAGCAAAGCAGCGCACGCCCGGGTTGGCCTCATCCGGCTCCAGAAGCCAGGAAAGTGAGTCGCCTTTGAGTTTGGTTTGCCAACTGTTCATTTTTAGAATTTTATACCTCTATGCCAAACAACTTGGCCGCCGGGCAAACGAGCTCTTTTTGCCGGCAGTATTTGCAGACCAACGAACCTCTGACTATGGCATTGCCGCTCAGGGAGGGGATCATTTTTCATTGTCAGGTGTTTTTCAATGGCAAGATGATTTGGGTTTGCAGCTCCGCCGGGGGCGTTTCAGTCGGGTCGTTCAGATAAAACTCATAAGTCACCCCGGTGGCTTCATAACCGTTGTCCTTTAGCCATTCGGCCACGGCGTTGTAGGCCGCTTCTAAATCGCGGTAAGGGCCGGTGTACAGGCAGGTCGCTACCCGGCCGCCGGGAATCTCACCCGCTTTGATATTCGCCAGGCCAGGCAGTGTCCGGGCCACCGGAAAGCCCAGTTCCAGATCCAGGTTGTCCATATCCATATTGTAGTAGGCCGCAAAGGGTGGCCCAATGGGCTGTTCGCCCAGTTCGCTCAGATACTGAGCGATAGCCCCATACCCTTCCCCCAACACCTGGGGCAAATCCTGAACCGCTGCCCGGGTGCGGATGGACAATGTTTTTTGAACAGGTTGTTCCTTAACTTCACAGTAGTAAGACATCGTATTTCCTCCAAATAATTGTATCATATCGCCATCGGCCATTGCCGTTTAGCCGGTTTTAACCGTTATCACCCACGGTCTGCCCGGTGCAGTCCGGCAATGTGAGCAGCCCACTCGCGGACAATGTCGCGCAGTTCCGGGGGTTCCACAACCACGGCCCAGCCCCCGTAGCTTAGCACAATGCTGGCGGCCCAATTCAAATCCGGCACGGCAAAGGTGACCAGAACCGAGCCGTCAGCCTGCTCCTCAAAGGTGTCCCAGTAGGGTCCATTATCCAGGGCAATGCCGGCCCCTTCCGGCACGAAGCGCAAGCGTACATTTACTTGTGGCTGAGGTTCGGCCTCCAGGTAGGCCCGCAGGTCGAAGTCGGGCGGCGTTTGGAACATCTCATCCAACACAGCCAAATCAATGATGCGGTCCACCCGAAATGTGCGCAGCGTCTGCCGCAGATGGCAGTAGCCCACGCTGTACCACCACCCGCCGCGATGAACCAGGGCGTAGGGATCAATCTTCCGTTGCAGCGGTTCCGGCTGACCCTGACTCCGATACATCATTCTGATCCGCTTTCCCTCGTGGATGGCGAACCGAAGTTTCTCCAGATGCGGGGTCAACCGTTGGGGGTCTATCCGGTGCAGGCAGGTCGCCAGCAGGGACCGGCGGGCCCAGGATACTTCTTGCCGTTGCTCCTCTGGCAGAACATTGTCTAATTTAGCCAGAGCGCCATGTGCCGCCTCTCGATACAGTTGGCCCCACATCTGCTCAACCAGACCGGTGCCCAGATAAACGGCCACGGCCTCCTGCGGGCTGAAGACCAGCGGCGGCATTTTATAGCCCCGCACCAGCGAGAAACCACCGTAAGGCCCCCGCTCAGAATAGATTGGAATGCCCATTTCATCCAGCATGGCGATGTAGCGGTGGATGGAACGCACAGACACCCCCAGTTCTTCAGCCAGGTCGGCGGCTTTCTGGTTGGGCTGGCGCTGCAACAGCATTAGCAGGGTAATCAGTCGAGTTGCAGTGTTGGACATAATAGTTGCTCCTCAGCGGCCATTGCCCTCATTATAGACCCAATTTATGACAGGTTCAGTCATATATAGTATAAAACATTTCCAATGCTGTTTTGGCCCTCTGGGTTCCAATCTTTATTGTAACCTACACACAAGATGCAATTTGGCAAATAGCCTGGGTATCCTGGCCGCCATTTTTGTGGTGACCAGTTTCGTCGGTTATTGCCCGCTGTATGCGCCTTTTAAGCTATCGACCCGGCAAAAGACAAAACACTCTGCCTAATCTGCTCGGCGTTGGCCTCACCCTTGCACAAAACATAAAGAAGGAAATCTTAGCGACTGGCTAAGATTTCCTTCTGCTTTATTTTGGATAACATTTAGTGATTTTGTGTGTCTAATGAGCTAAAACTTTTTTTATTGAGGAATATGACTCTGCTATCCGGACACCCGCCCTGATGGCACATTGACGAGATTCTAAAAATCTTCATCCTGCTCATCGCCTTCATCTTCCTCACCGCCGCCATCCTCCTCACCGCCTTCATCGCCACCATCGCCGCCATCCTCCTCACCGCCTTCATCGCTCACGTCACCACCTTGGTCGTCGACGAACTCTTCTTCGTCTTCAGGTACCTCTTCATCAGAGGCGCTGTCACCGTCGGGGTCGGTCCCCTGGTCATCGACGATCTCGTCTTCACTCGGGTCAAGATTCTCTTCATCCGAGCCATCATCATCGTTAGAGACGGCGTCATCGCAGTCAGGAATCTCGTTATCAAGAATGTAATCACAATCTTCCAGATCGTCGCTGACGCCATCGCCGTCGGTATCGGGCTCGTTGGAGTCAAGGATACCGTCGCCATCAGTATCGGCGAGGTCAATGTCACCATCCATATCTTCGTCGAGGCCCAAGCTGATAAAATCGGCGTCATCCTCCAGCTCAAACATGGCCTGATCATTATCCCCGGAAAACACATCGTCGAAGGAGAATTGGTTTTGTAAGCCTTCGGCATTAACCGTAAAGCCTTCCAGGTCAAACGTCTCCAGATCCGGATCATCTTCAAAGAAAGCAAACGTGTCGTTCTCTTCATCAATTGCAATGGTAAAGCTGTAGCCTTCGCTCAGTTCCGCACCGCTGATCATGTATAAACCATCGAGGCCGTCGACCTCATCAGTGCCCAATTCCAGCCTTGGCGTTTCGTCATCACCGGCCATATAGCTGAACTGCCCTTCGCCGGTAATCATCAACCGGTCTTCTTGACCGGGATCAAGGTTAATATCGTCAACCACGTAGCTGCGTCCCGGCTGGAAAATCGCAACCTGGGTAGCTTCAGTCGTTTCGTTAGTCTCGCCGGTTACGGTGATCGTATAGGCGTCGGCAGGCAGGATCATTAGCCAGTTACGGTCGTCATTATAAAGCGCGTTTCCTTTCATGCGCACCACCTTGGACCCGGGAATTTCATTAACCTCGCTGTTGCCGGCGCCCATCGCGACCCGTTTGTTCTTGCCGTTGACCGCACTCACTCGACCACCCTTGCCGTTGAGTAATACAAGAATTTTGTTTTCCAATCGATCGCCGGAGCGACCACAAAACGGGCACTCCAATGATTCAAAGCGAGTCCACGTCGGAGTCAGGTCCATTGAGCCC
>JBFGLD010000073.1:0-11157 GCA_041576335.1 Anaerolineae bacterium
AGAGTGCCCCACCCCGTTTGTCATTGTACTCAACAGGTTAACAATCGTCCAAAAATCGCTAACGGGACAAAGGTCTAATCGCGCAGGCATCTTGTCTTGGACAGCAGCGCCCGAATATGGTAAAATGTGACGGAATTTTTGAGTGGCTCTACCTAGGGTAATTGGAAATCTGTCAGGCTGTTGCTTATCTGTGATGTTAAAACCAGGCGAGCGTATTAGTAAACCTGAAATGAAATCTAGAGATTACAAATCCTCGTGGGCCGCCTTTGCGCTGTTTTATGTGGTTCTGTTAGTGATCGTGTCGATATTAGACCTCGCTAACAATACCTTAACGTTATCTTATTTTGGCGCACAAGCAGGGCTAATCACCCTGGGGGTTGCGATTTTTGCGATTATCGGGATGCGTGTTCCGGATCTATCTGCGGCTCGCGGCGTACTATTAGCCTTTACGATTGGCATTTTGACCATTATTCCGGCAGTATTGATGGGCTTGGGCAGGATCCCGAATTTTTGGTCGCAGTATTTTTACATTGCCTTTGGTATGGCCACAGGCAGCCTATTAACCTTTATCTTTATCAAGCTCTCCAGAAAGATAACTGACAAAAAGTAAGCGGATAAAATATTGACGAATTTGATCGAAAAGCACGACACTATTCGCTGCAGCGTTGGCATCACGGCCCATAACGAAGAGGCAAACATTGCGGAAATTCTTGAAGCAGTGTTAAATCAACGACTGCATCTGGTCGAAATAACGGAAATCATTGTGGTTGCTTCGGGCTGTACGGATCGCACCATAGACATCGTCAGGGAATATGCGGCACAGTACCCTATTATTCGGCCATTTGTTCAAGAACAACGCGAAGGCAAATCCAGTGCGATCAATGTTTTCTTAAAACACGCCACGGAGAACCTGTGCGTTCTTGAAAGTGGAGATACCATCCCTCACGAAGATGCCATCGAAAATATGGTGCGTATGTTCGCCGATCCCGCCGTAGGCATGACGGGTGCTCACAAAGTACCGGTTAATACGCCCGAACATATTGTTGGCTTCCTATCTCACCTGCGTCTAAAGATGGAGCACCAACTTTGCTTGGAAATTCCGCGTCTAGGCGAACTGATTGCCTTTCGCAAAGTCTTCGACCAGATTCCGCCTGATGTAGCGATGGACGAAGCTTTTGTCGAGGCGCTGGTTATCCGGCGCGGACTTCAAGTGCGCTACGCCCCCGATGCGGTTGTCTTTAACATGGGCCCGGAAACTGTTAGAGACTTTATCAAGCAGCGGCGTCGAAATCACGCAGGGCATTTGCATCTTAAAAAGAAGTATAATTACGAGGTTTCCAGTTTGGGCGTACCTCGATTGGCCAAACTGGCCCTCGACGAGATCTGGGGCGCGCTACGTTTAGTATGGGTTTTAACTGCGCTGGCGATTTTAGAGGGATACTCTCGCATGTTAGGCTGGTGGGATTACAAAGTTCACAAACGTACCCACGTGGTGTGGGATATCGCCTGGTCGACCAAAGAAGTCAAGCGTCCCGTCAATGCCAGTGGTATCAGCATTACCTCCCCCCACCTGCCGGCCAAACGTGAATAAGGCTGATAAGCCATACATTAGGCACGAAAGGCTATCTGCTTGAAAGAGAAATTCGTTGCAGCCCTCAAGGTTGTTATCAGTTTAGGGTTGATGGCTTATTTATTTTACCGGTTTCTTTCCGATCCGGTTGATCGGGAGGTGCTGTTTAATCATTTAACAACAGCCAATTACTGGTATTTACTTTTGGGTCTCACATTTTTTGTCGTAGCAGTAATTACAAATGCGATAAAGTGGTATATTTTGCTGAGAGCCCAGGGCATTCACGTACCATTCCAGGCTATGGTCAATTACACCTTTGTCGGTCAGTTCTTTAACAATTTTTTACCGGCCAATGTAGGTGGTGATGTTATGCGCGGCTTTGGTTTGGCGCGTTACACCGAGCGAAGTGCCGAAGCGGCGGTTTCGGTGATTGTTGACCGCATTATCGGCCTTCTGGCATTTATGTTCACGGCAGTGATTGCGGCGCTTGTGGCGGTCAACATCATACCGACCGGCCAAACCGGTACGGATCAAACCCTGAACCATACGTTGACCCAAATCGAAACTGTAGCCATCTTTGGCATGATCATTATGGTAGCCGGTTTTGGGATGATCTTAAGCCATCGCTTACGGCAGCTATTCGGAAAAATCTTTTCGTACCGGTTTCTACGTCCCCTGCAACCGATCTACCGGCACCTCTCCAATGCCTTTGGCGCCTACCGCTACCAGTACGGAGCGCTGCTGTTGGCCTTTACAGTCGGGGTAGCAACGGTTCTATTAACCGGTTTGATTGATATTGCCATTGTCGCCGGGCTGAACGGCAAGATCGAGCCGATTTATATTTTTCTGCTTAATCCAATAATTGCCATCGCCTTAATCGCACCGATTAGTATTGGGGGCTTGGGTACCGGGTCATTTCTCTATGTAGAACTTTACACGATGGTTGGAGCGCCCGGGGCGTTAGTATTTGCTCTGTCATTGGTTAAGCAGGCAACCATATACATCGGTAGTTTGCCGGGTGGGGTGCTGTGGCTACGTACCCGACAAAAGCGGCCCACCGGCACCGCGGTGAGGCATCAGCCTCAGGAAGGCGCGGAAACAGTAGCGCCATCGCCGGGCAAAAGTTAGATTTTTAAAACCACCGGAACAATCATTGGCGTGCGATGGGTACGTCGGTAAAGAAACCGGCTCAAGTCATCACGGATAACAGTCGCAGCTGTATCAGGATGAACACCCTCGCGTTCCAATAACTCAACGACGCGTTCTCTGGCCTCCTCCATTAAATCTTCAGAGTCGCGTACGTACACAAAACCGCGTGACACTATGTCGGGGCCATCGACCAGACGACCGTTTTTCTCGTCGAGGGCTATCACAACCAAGAAGAAGCCATCCCGTGACAGCAGATGACGATCACGCAGCACCACGCTACCGACGTCGCCGATACCCAGGCCGTCAACCAGAATTTGACCACTAGGGACATTTTCGGCCAGAAAGGCAGCTTCTTCATCAAATTCAACCACCTGTCCGTTTTCAATGATGAAAATTTTTTCTCGGGGAATGCCGGCCGCTTCACCCAATCTACCGTGTAAAACAAGCATGCGATATTCGCCCTGAATAGGAATAAAATATTCGGGCCGAATAAGCTCCAGCATCGTCATTTGCTCTTCCTGACCGGCATGACCCGAAACATGAACCGGCATCAGACTTTGGTAGATAACGTCCGCTCCAAGGCGAAAGAGGTTGTTTAGCGTTCGATGCACTAACTCTTCATTGCCAGGAATAGCCGTTGCTGACAAAATGACCGTATCGCCTTCTCTAAGACTAACCTGACGGTGTTCTTGATTAGCCATTCGAACCAGAGCACTTGTCGGCTCACCCTGAGTCCCGGTGCAGACAACGGCGACCTGCGAGTCTGGGAAATCTTCCAGGTCTTTGACGTGAATAAACATATCCTCAGGTCCGGTTAAGTAGCCTAGATCAAGGGCCATCTTCACATTTTCAACCATGCTTCGGCCAACGACGCTTAATTTGCGGTTGAATTTCATACAGGTATTGATGACTTGCTGAATTCGAGAAATATTCGAAGCAAAGGTAGAGACGATAATTCGCCCGCCGGCATCGCGAAAGATTTTATCGAAGGTATCGCTTACAATCCGCTCCGAAGGAGTATGTCCGAGCCGTTCAGCGTTGGTACTGTCAGAGAGTAACGCCAGTACGCCTTCGTCGCCATAGGCACGCAAACGATCAACATCGATAGGTTTACCGCTAACCGGGTTTTCATCAAATTTATATTCGCCGGTATGGATAATCAAGCCTCGGGGCGTGTAGACAGCATAGCCAACAGCATCGGGAATTGAGTGGCACACAAGAAACGGTTCGATAGTAAAAGGGCCAATTTTAATTACATCCTGAGCGGTAATTGTGTTGAGATTGATTTTTGATAATAATTTGGCCTCTTTTAATTTTACTTCGATTAGCCCACGGGTTAATTTCGTGGCATAAAGCGGAGCACCTACTTCCGGCAACACATAGGGCAACGCGCCGATGTGATCTTCGTGACCGTGCGTCAGAAAAATAGCTTTAAGTAATTCTGGGTTGTCAAGCAGGTAGGTAATGTCAGGAATCACCAAATCGATGCCAAGCATATCATTTTCCGGAAACATCAACCCGCAATCAATGGCAATCGCATCATCACCATATTCGATTAGGGTCATATTTTTCCCGACTTCGCCGATGCCGCCGAGAGGTACAATTCGCAAAGGTTGTGTCACTAGACGCTCCTGTTTGAGTTATGAACTGTTGTTGGCTAAATAAAACATGACCTTCTTGAGTCTCCAAACCGTCCGCCGAGGCAAAACTTGAAGTAATTTGGCCTATCCGAGGCGACTCCTGGTCTACTTCAAGACTTTGGAAAGGTTTTCAAGCATACTCAAAGCACCAAGTAGGCACGTTACCTATGATCTTTTCAATCCTGGCATCGATCTCGAGTATACTACCCTCACCTGTGTCACATAGTTTAGGCATTTCATGCAAATTGGTCAAACAATAGATGGCAACTTAGCAAGCTCACGTGGCTCCTAGACCCCTTTTTTGACAGCTCTTACGATGCTGACTATCATAAGCAAAACTTAAAGTTTACTCAATATCTCGATATGGCAATCCGAAAAGTTATTAGCGCCGAAGACAAGCGGCTACGCCAAAAGTCAAAAAAAGTAAAAAAATTTACGCCAAATCTTAAAAAGTTGGCAGAAGATATGCTCGAAACAATGCATAACTATGAAGGCGTAGGTTTGGCCGGTCCCCAAATAGGGGTCATGCAACGAATTTTTGTTGCCAAAATCCCGTCTCGACAGAACGAGGAGGAAGAGCCTCACCCTCAAAGCGGTCAGAGCTACGTCTTGGTCAATCCGGAAGTTATGAAAACCTCCAGCAAACTGGTGGAAGGGCAAGAGGGATGTCTTTCTATTCCAAACTGGGTCGGTTTGGTGGAGCGACCCGACTGGGTTGAGGTAAGCGCCCAAGATCTTGACGGTCGACCATTCAAATTAAAAGTCGACGGTTTGCTTGCCCGAATTTTTCAACACGAGTTCGACCATCTCAATGGAATACTTTATATTGACCATATAACCGACCCGCAAAAACTATGGCGAGCCGAGGCCGATGATGAGCCAAGCGAGGTAAAAGCAACTCACGTGGTCGTTTGAGGCTGATATTGGCCAGGTATCGTGAATACCTTAATTTTTCGAAGGGGTTCTCTCTGCAATTGACCCGCAAATTGCCGGCGATTACAACCCCGGTAGCCTAACTACAGCTTTAAAACAAATCAAAAATAATATATCACAAAAAAATCAAAAAAGGAATCTAACGCATGGACAATGGTAAAAACCAAGACATATTAGACCCTGAAATTGAGAAAATTGAGGCTCAAGAGTGGCTCGAATCGCTAGATTACGTTCTTCAGGATGGTGGACCCGAACGGGTGCAACGGCTGCTGCAAAAGCTGCAGGTCCACGCCCACCAGTCCGGGGTGCGATTACCGTTTTCGGCCAGCACACCCTATATTAACACCATCCCGCGGTCTGAAGAACCCCCCTATCCCGGAAACCGGGAAATCGAACGGCGGATCAAAAGTATTATCCGCTGGAATGCACTGGCCATGGTTGTTCGCGCGAATCGGGCCGATAGTGCAATTGGCGGGCATATTTCCACCTATGCTTCCGCCGCCACGCTTTACGAAGTTGGATTCAATCATTTTTTTCGCGCAAGAAACGACCATCAAGAGGGAGATTTAATTTACTTTCAAGGCCATGCCTCTCCGGGGATTTATGCAAGAGCTTTCGCAGAAGGTCGGCTCTCCATTAAAAATTTAGAAAATTTCCGGCGCGAACTCCAACCGGGCGGAGGGCTTTCCTCTTATCCCCATCCTTGGCTGATGCCTGAATTCTGGCAGTTTCCTACCGTTTCTATGGGCTTGGGCCCGATCATGGCTATTTACCAGGCCCGCTTTATGCGATACCTTGAGGATCGGGGCTTAAAACCACGCACCAATGCCAAAGTGTGGGCCTATTTGGGTGATGGTGAAACTGATGAACCCGAAACATTAGGGGCCATTACCTTGGCCGCTCGCGAGAAATTGGATAACCTGATTTTTGTCGTTAATTGTAACCTGCAGCGACTTGACGGGCCGGTTCGCGGCAACGGCCAAATAATCCAAGAGTTAGAAACGATCTTCCGGGGAGCCGGTTGGAACGTCATCAAGGTCATTTGGGGCAGCGACTGGGATGCGTTGATCGAAAATGATCACGAGAGCCTGCTGGTTAAACGGATGGGCGAGATCGTGGACGGTGAATATCAAAAATACACCGTGGAAAGCGGAGCTTACATTCGCGACCATTTTTTCAGTGGTGACCCAAGCCTGAAAGAAATGGTCGCCCATTTTTCTGACGACCAGCTGTTTAAGTTGAGACTCGGTGGGCACGATCCGGTCAAGGTCTATGCCGCCTACAAAAGCGCCGTCGAACACAAAGGCGCACCGTCGGTAATCTTGGCTCGGACTATCAAAGGGTACGGTCTGGGCGAAGCCGGCGAAGGTAAAAACATCACCCACCAACAAAAGAAACTCAACGAAGAAGAACTGCGAGAATTTCGGGCCCGTTTTGGCATTCCCATTTCTGATGACGATCTTTCTCAAACCCCATTTTATCGACCACCGAACAACTCTTCAGAAATGAAGTACTTGCAAGAGCGTCGCGACCATCTTGGAGGCTATGTTCCCAGCCGGCATCCGACCAGCGCTTCGTTAGAAACGCCGAGCGAAGATCTATTCCAGGAATTCCGTCGTGGCACGGACGGGCGTGAGGTATCTACCACAATGGTCTTTGTCCGCATTCTTTCCAAACTGCTGCGAGATAAGGAACTTGGTAATTTGATCGTACCTATCGTGCCTGATGAGGCCCGCACCTTTGGCATGGAAGCTCTATTCCGCCAATGTGGAATATATGCCCATACCGGCCAGCTCTACGAACCGGTCGACTCCGACAGCCTGCTTTACTACAAAGAAGCCAAAGATGGGCAGATTCTGGAAGAAGGAATTACTGAGGCCGGCTCAATGTCCTCGTTTATTGCAGCCGGCACCGCCTATTCCACTTATGGCATCAATACGATCCCGTTTTTCATTTATTATTCAATGTTTGGGTTCCAGCGAATTGGTGACCTCATTTGGGCAGCGGCCGACATGTGCTGCCGTGGCTTTCTGGTGGGCGCTACCTCCGGTCGGACCACGCTGGCCGGTGAAGGCCTGCAGCATCAGGATGGTCACAGCCACGTACTGGCGGCGACAGTGCCCAACCTACTGACCTATGATGTGGCGTTTGCCTATGAATTGGCCGTGATCATTCGCGAAGGTATCCGCCGGATGTATCAGGAGCAAGAGAGCATATTCTATTATTTGACGGTCGGTAACGAAAACTACGCGATGCCTGCCATGCCCGATGACCCGGAAACCGAAGCCGGAATTCTTAAGGGCATGTATAAATTCAAAAGCTCAGAGCTGGAGGATGCCCAGCACCGGGTGCAGTTGCTTGGCAGTGGTTCTTTAATGAACGACGTTCTAAAGGCTCAAAAAGAGCTGGCAAAGTTTAATATTGCTGCCGATGTATGGAGCGTGACCAGCTACAAAGAATTACGTTGGGACGGACTGGATGTGGAGCGCTGGAACATGCTACATCCCACCGAAAAACCTCTTGTACCCTACGCCGAACAATGTCTCGATGAAAATGCAGACGTAATTGTTGCTTCTTCTGATTATTTAAAGATATTGCCCGACTCGATTTCACGTTGGGCGGCCAAGCCTATTGTTTCGCTCGGTACTGATGGCTTTGGTCGCAGCGAAAGTCGTCAAGCCCTACGTGACTTTTTTGAAGTGGATTACCGCTATATTACGATGGCTGCGTTGAATTCCCTGGTCCGGCAGGATAAGATGACGGCGGATGTAGTCAACGCAGCTATGGAAGATTTAGAGATTAACCCTGAAAAGCTAGATCCGATGAGATCGTAACGACAGGAGAAGCATTGTGACAACCGAGTTTAAGCTGCCCGAATTGGGAGAAAACGTCGAGTCGGGCGATGTGGTTAAAGTCCTGATATCGATAGGTGATACCTTGGAAATAGACCAGCCCGTCTTGGAAATTGAAACCGACAAAGCTACAATTGAGGTGCCCTCCAGCGTTAGTGGCGTTGTCAAGGAAATCCACATCAAGGCGGGTGACCAGGCCAAAGTCGGCCAAACCATTCTAACCCTCGAATCTGCCGATGGCCAGCCTCAGCCCGCGCCCAAGGCCAAGGCTGAACCGGTCCCAGCTCCGGAACTCGCGCCCCCACCCCCGCAAGATGAGCCTGAACCTGCCCCGGAACCGGAACCGGCCGTGCCGGCGCCATCACCCGTTACGGCTGCCCCGCCGAGTTCAAAGGCCGAGCAGCCCCAAAAACTACGTAAGATCGCGCCGGCTGCACCTTCGGTACGCCGCTTGGCCAGAGAACTTGGGGTTGACATTAACGCGGTGGCCGGCACCGGTCCCGCCGGACGAATCTCGCAGAAGGATGTGAAAAATCATGTCAAACGCATTAACCTGGAACGGGCAGCAGCCCCGGCACCTGCAGCTGCGGCCGGCACCGCAGCGCTACCACCACTACCTGATTTCAGCAAATGGGGTGATATTGAACGTGAACGTATGGGCTCAGTCCGGCGCGCAACGGCCAGGCAGATGGATGCTGCCTGGACAATTCCCCGCGTCACCCAGTTTGATAAAGCCGACATTACCGAACTGGAAAAATTACGCAGACAATTCAGCAAAAGGGCCGAGGCCGCCGGCGGAAAGCTAACTGTTACAGCGATTCTGCTGAAAGTGCTGGCAGCGGCGTTGAGACGATTCCCCAAATTCAACGCCAGTATCGACTTGGCTAATCAAGAGATCATTTACAAAAAATACATCCATATTGGGGTGGCGGTCGATACCGATCGCGGCCTGTTGGTTCCCTCCATTCGAGATGTGGATAGGAAGAGCATCATCGAGCTGGCTGCCGAGTTAAATGTAGTCGCAGCTAAAGCGCGAGACAAAAAGTTGACGCTTGACGATCTACAAGGCAGCACCTTCACAATTACCAACCTGGGAGGTATTGGTGGTACGAATTTTACCCCGATTGTTAATTACCCTGAAGTTGCCATTCTGGGCGTGGCACGGGGCAGCCTTGAAGCCGTTTATCGAAATGGTAATTTCGAACCAAGAATGCGGATGCCGCTGGCGCTCTCGTACGATCACCGCCTGATTGATGGCGCCGATGCAGCTCGCTTCCTGCGCTGGGTGGCTGAGGCACTTGAAGAACCATTTCTACTGGCATTGGAGGGTTAGGCAGCTATGGTCGAAACATTAGACAAAACACACGTTGCAGTGATTGGTGGTGGCCCTGGAGGTTATCCCGCTGCTTTCCTCGCAGCCGACCTGGGCATGCAGGTTACTTTGGTCGATCTCGAAGCTAATCCCGGTGGGGTTTGCCTCTATCGAGGCTGTATTCCCTCAAAAGCCTTGCTGCACGTAGCCAAGCTGCTTAATGAGAGCCGTGAGGCAGCCGAGTGGGGCATTGAGTTTAACGAACCGAAGATTGATCTGGACAAGTTACGCGGCTGGAAAGAAAAAGTGGTTAACCAGTTGACCGGTGGCACCGGACAGCTGGCCAAACAGCGTAAAGTAAGCATGATTCAGGGACGAGCCACGTTTTTGGACTCAAAAACGTTGAAGATCGAAAAGGTCGGTGGGGGCGAAGTCATCCTGCCCTTCGAATACGCTGTTATTGCCACCGGCTCCCGGCCGGCCACCATTCCCAGCCTGGCGATCGACTCGCCACGGGTTATGGACTCTACCGGCGCTTTGGCCCTGGAAGACGTTCCGGCCAGCCTGCTCGTTATTGGCGGAGGTTACATTGGTCTCGAACTGGGCTCGGTTTACGCAGCCTTGGGTAGTCAGGTTTCGGTGGTAGAGATGCTGCCCGGCCTGTTACCTGGAGCCGACCGTGACATGGTTCGAGTTCTGGCCAAGCGGATTAACAAAGCGATGCACGAGATTATGCTCGAAACCACCGTGGTCGAGATGAACGAGGACGCAGATGGCCTTCGAGTCAAATTTGAAGGCAAAAACGTCAAAGAGCCTGAACAGGTTTTTGGAAAAGTCTTGGTTTCTGTGGGGCGCAAGCCCAATTCCGAAGGATTAGGCCTGGAAAACACCAAAGTGCAGGTCAACAAGCGGGGCTTTATTGAGATTGACGACCAGCGGCGGACCGCCGAACCGAACATTTTTGCCATTGGCGACGTGGCTGGTGAGCCTATGCTGGCCCATAAAGCTACCCACGAAGGGCGGATCGCGGCTGAAGTTATTGCCGGGCACAAGGTTGCCTTTGAACCACACGCCATCCCGGCGGTGGTCTTCACCGATCCGGAGCTGGCCTGGTGCGGCCTGACCGAAACCCAGGCCAAGGACGAGGGCCGCAAGGTAGAAATTGCCCGTTTTCCGTGGGCTGCTTCCGGCCGGGCCAAAACTTTGGATCGGGATGACGGATTAACCAAAATCATCATTGACCCGGAAACCGAGCGCGTGTTAGGAGTCGGTATTGTCGGCCCCGGGGCCGGCGAACTCATTGCCGAAGGTGTGCTGGCCATCGAGATGGCCGCCCTGGCTTCCGATGTCAAACTGAGCATCCATCCGCATCCAACCTTATCAGAAACGGTGATGGAATCCGCCGAGGTTCTTTTTGGGCAGAGCACGCACGTCTATCGCCCCCCGAGAAAGCGGTAAATTGGGAACAGATTAATGAGACTCTACAACGCGCTCTCCCAGAAAATCGAGACATTTGAACCTGTTGGCGAGACGATCACCCTGTATGTTTGCGGGGTCACCCCCTACGATACAACCCACCTTGGACACGCCTTCACCTATACGGCTTTTGATATCCTCATTCGCTCCTTGGAAGTGACAGGGTACCAAGTTCGCTATGTTCAAAATGTAACGGACATAGACGACGATATCTTGAGAAAGGCC
>JBFGLD010000074.1:0-11022 GCA_041576335.1 Anaerolineae bacterium
GGACATCCCCCTGAGCAGCTGTTAACAATCTTACACGCCATCAATAGCGATAGTGAAGAAAAGGTGAGCGGCGCGCCTATAAAAGATTGGATGACCCGCGACGTAATAACGGTTTCTCCTGACGCAGCATTACCTCACGCGGATTTTTTAATGACCGAGAAATCTATCCGTCGCCTGCCCGTGGTCAAGGATGGATATCTCGTTGGCATTGTTACCCGCAGCGATATCCACATTGCCCAATCTCCGAACGGAGAGATTCTCAACATTTGGGAGCTTAATTACCTGATTTCAACCCTTAAAGTTGAAAAATTAATGACTCGTCCCCCCATTACCATCCCCGAGCAGGCAACCATCAGCGAAGCAGCCCGGATTATGGATGCTCACAAAATTGGAGGGTTGCCGGTATTAGATAATCGTAGCAAAGTAGTAGGCATCATTACCGAATCCGACATCTTCAGAGCGGTGGCTCACGAGTGGAACAAAGGGGAGGAGGGGCTTCGGGAATACTTTGCTAAAAAGATATAGGACATTTCCTCGTTCCACCGGACGGTTTATCCCCGGCGAAAGCAACACGGCCCCCGGCAATGATTTGATACCAATATCAAATGGAGACTACACGGCATGATCATACAAAACAAAGTCGTGAACCGGAGTTTTTTTTCACCGGAACGTTTCACTCGGGCGCAAGTGCAGGGCATTGAGTCTCAGCGAGGCAGGCTGCTGATTGCGAGTTGTCGCTCTGCCGCTTATCTCGCTGCGCGCATCATTGAAAAATACAACAGACACCTGGCAGATGCAGGCAGCACTGAAAAAGTGCTGTGCCTGGAAAACATCGACTACCAATTTTCCGACTCCGAGACGTGCACTCGCTTAAATCTGCACGTTGGCGGATATGATGTTTTCCTGATTCAGACACTCTTTGATCCAACCGGCGATCAAAGCGTTGACGAAAATTATGTGGCTTTTCTAATTGCCGCCAGAGCATTCCGCGATCACGGCGCCCGCCATGTAACCGCGATGCTGCCGTACTTGGCCTATTCTCGACAGGACAAGCCAACTGAATTTAAGCGCGAACCGACCACGGCTAAACTTATGGCCGATCTGAGTGTAGAGGCCGGCATCGACCGGCTGGTCACCTGGAGCCCGCATAGTAATCAACTGCGTGGCTTCTACGGCCGGATGCCGGTTGAAATGCTGAGTCCGCTGACCCTTTTTGTTGATGAGTTCCGGCGCTTTCAGGGTCGCGACGATACTATCGCGGTCGCCCCTGATGCCGGCGCCTCAAAATTCGTTACCTACTTTGGCCGTGCACTTGATTTGCGCTGTGCTATTGCCTCCAAATATCGTCCCCGTCCAGAAGAGGCCGCTATTACAGAAGTTATCGGCGACTTTTCCGGTAAGCGAACGGCGATTGTTCTAGACGATATGATCAGCAGTGGCGGAACGGTTTACGAATTGACCAAGCAAATAGTGAAAGAAAAAGGTATTGAAGAGGTTTACCTTGGCGTTTCCCACAATTTGTGCATGGCATCTGCCTACGAACGCTTGCAGGACCTATACGAAAATTATCACCTAAGAAAAGCGGTCGTGACTAATAGTATTCCCCAGACGGATGACTTTCTTAAGCTGCCGTTTATCGTGGTTAGATGTTTATCCGATATCCTGAGCCATACAATTAATCGGATCCATTATAACCAATCGGTCAGCGAACTGTTCTACGGTCAGGGGTGAGCCTTCGGCCGTCTGGCCGCAACCGGTCCCAACCTGGTCAGATGACTAGGCAGGAAACTGGTTAGTCAGCCAGTTTGCAAACTCTCCAGGTGCCTGTTACACCGCGACTCAATTTGCCTTACACTACAATTGACTGACCATGTAAGATTTGACCGAAACGTTTTTTCTGCAAAATGGGGCAGACTCTAAGACTCAGACATAGAAGGGATACGCCATGAAAAAAGAATTGGTTAAGAATTGGATGATTCGTGACGTTATAACGATTAATCCCGACACAACTTTACCAGAAGCAGATCGGTTAATGGTGGAAAAAAGAATTCGCCGCCTGCCCGTTGTAAAGAACGGTCACTTGGTTGGTATCGTTACCAGAAATAATCTAAGAGATGCAGCACCATCTGAGGCCATCTCGATCAATATTCACGAGCTCCATTTCTTGATCTCGAGATTAACAGTTGCGAGGGTGATGACGGTCGATCCGGTTACGATCTCTCCGCAGGCAACGATTGATCAAGCAGTTGCGCTCATGCATAAAAATAGGTTCAGCGGCCTGCCCGTAATCAACGAAAAAGGAGAACTTGTCGGAATTATTACCGAGTCGGATATCTTCCGCCTGCTCGCCCAAAAATGGAGCCAGGCTGAGGGGTCTGCAGAGATCGAATAATGCCGGAAAAAGGGGGGGCCCATGTGTTCGAGAAAATATTAGTTCCCTTGGATGGCTCCAAACTTGCCGAAAAAGCACTCCCCTATGCAGAAATATTGGCCCACAAGTTTAATGCCGAATTGATTCTTTTACAGGTTTTGTATCCGGTAGCGTTCGTAACAGATTTTGGCGAGACCCGGTTCGTCAGTTCAGATACTTTACACGAATGGGAAGCTAAGGTTAAGGTTTATCTAACCGGTATTCAAATTAAGCTACGCGAACTTGGTCTACAGGCAAGCCTTGAAATCTTGGAAGGTAACCCGGTCGCGGAAATGATTTTAGACTTGGCCGGCGATCGGGTAGTTGATTTAATCGTAATGAGTACGCATGGCTATTCCGGCAGAAAGCAGTGGGTTTATGGCAGCGTCGCGAGTAAGGTCTTGGAGCAAGCACCCTGTCCGGTGTTCTTGGTAAGAGTCAAGGAGGGGGATGATCAAAGGGTAATTAGCTCGAGGTAAGACAGGAGGTCAACATGTACAAGTCTATACTGGTTCCCTTGGATGGTTCCAAGCGGGCCGAGGCGATCTTACCGCACGTAGAGGATTTAGCCCGACATTATCAGGCCAAAGTAATTCTTATCGGCATCGTTGAACCGGAACCGCTGATAATTGCTCCGGAGCCAATGTATACCGGCTTTGATTCACAGAGTTACGAACGACGCCTCACGGAAGTGAAAGGTTATCTGGCTTCTCGCGGGGGCGAGATGCGGGCAAAAGGAATCGATACAAAAATAGCATTAGGCGAAGGCCCTGTTGTAGAAGGCATCATTAATGCTGCTGAGAGTGAAAATGTTGATCTCGTGGCCATGGCCAGCCATGGCCGCACCGGGCTATCACGGGTATTTTATGGAAGCGTAGCGGCCGGCGTCTTACATCAAGTAGATCGACCGCTACTCCTTATTCGTTCGCTCGATCACGAATAGCGAGCAGTAAATTGGGAGAAATTTCATGACGTCTCAAAGCGAACTTAGAGCCTTAACATTAATCCGATCAACGGAAATTATGGGTGACATGGAGACAGAACAACTCAAAAAGATTGCTGCCGCCGCCAGCGAAGTAGAATTCTCGGGGGACGAGGTTGTCTATGATGAGGGAGAGCTTGGCAAAGCCGTCTACATTATCCGATCCGGACAAGTCGTGGTCGAGATGAATGTTCCCGGTCAGGGTTATATTACCATACACACGCTGGGCCCAGGACAATTATTTGGGTGGTCCTCATTATTCCCGTCCCAGCGCAAAGGTGCGAGAGCCCGAACGATAAAGCCGACTCGGGCCATCGCCATCAACGCTAATCAATTGCGGGCCGCCTGGCAAACCGATCACGCCTTGGAAAACGCCATTATCCAACGGACAGCCCGGGTAATGATCGACCGCATTAAGTCTACGCGACAACAATTGGTCAATGCGCTGGCTGAGGGCGAGAAAAAATAACTTACTAGCCACAGATCCTCTCCACATCAAAGCCTGGAACCATTTTGGCAGGAAACTTCAACCGTAGGTTCAGGAGCATAATTGGGGAGATTTTGCTGTTCCCTGGTTACAATCGTAAGACCGCCAAGCCGTCTTACAATTTCACCGTGCATTACTGCGGACGTAACTGCCTTCCTTTTTGGAACCGATTCACACAATAAAGTGACATTTGTCGTCAAATCGGTGACAAATTACCCTATTTTTACGATTTAACTTGATCTATAGTTTAGTACCAGGAGCATCACCAAGAAACCGGAGCAGAGTTCGACGACGCTACGCCCAGACCGGACGACAAATATCCGAGTTTTTTAAGGAGACTCTATGATGACACGTTCTAAAATAACGATTGATGGCAATGAGGCTGCGGCCTATGTTGCCCATAAAACTAATGAAGTGATTGCCATCTACCCCATTACTCCCTCTTCGCCAATGGGAGAATTGGCCGATCAATGGAGCGCTCAAGACCAGCCGAATATCTGGGGCACCGTTCCAATGGTCATCGAGATGCAATCAGAAGGTGGCGCTGCCGGCGCAGTTCACGGTGCCCTGCAAACCGGCTCGTTAACAACCACCTTCACCGCAAGTCAAGGGTTGCTCTTGATGATACCCAATATGTATAAGATTGCCGGCGAGTTGACCAGTGCGGTTTTTCACGTTGCCGCTCGTTCTCTGGCCGCCCAGGCGCTGTCAATCTTCGGCGATCATAGCGATGTAATGGCGGCTCGAGCTGCTGGTTGGGTAATGCTCTTTTCGAACTCGGTTCAAGAGGTCATGGACTTTGCCCTAATCGCCCAAGCCAGCACCTTGGAAGCCCGCCTTCCCTTCTTGCACATTTTTGACGGCTTTCGTACCTCGCACGAGGTTATGAAAGTAGAACAGCTGACTGATGAAGATATTCGGACCATGATTGACGATGATCTTGTACGCGCCCATCGGTCTCGGGGTTTATCACCCGACCGTCCCGTTATCCGGGGAACGGCCCAAAATCCGGACGTCTTTTTTCAAGCACGAGAAACAGTAAATCCGTACTACTTGGCAACCCCAGCCATCGTGCAAAACGCCATGGACAAACTGGCCGGCCTGGTGGGGCGCCAATATCATCTCTTTGACTACGTCGGGGCACCCGATGCCGAGCGGGTCATCGTTTTGATGGGTTCCGGCTGCGAGACGGCCGAAGAAACGGTCAACTATCTTGTGGCTCAGGGTGAAAAAGTTGGCGCTGTGAAAATTCGCCTCTATCGACCCTTTGCCGTCGATCATTTTCTGGGCGCGCTGCCGTCTACAACAAAGGTAATTGCCGCTTTGGACCGGACCAAAGAACCGGGTGCCATTGGCGAACCGCTTTACCAGGACGTAGTGACGGCCGTGAATGAAGGCTTGACCAACGGTTCCGCACACTTCGCCCAGCCGCCCCGGATTATCGGCGGTCGCTATGGCCTATCTTCAAAGGAGTTCACCCCGGCCATGATCAAGGGCATTTTTGAGGAAATGTCCAAAGCCCAACCTAAGAATCATTTTACGGTGGGTATTATCGACGACGTCACACACACGAGTCTCGATTATGATCGCCGCTTCAACATCGAGCCGGACAACGTAACACGTGCTGTGTTCTGGGGTTTAGGCTCCGACGGCACGGTAGGCGCCAACAAAAACTCGATTAAGATCATTGGTGAGGAAACCGCCAATTATGCCCAGGGCTATTTTGTCTACGACTCCAAAAAGGCAGGAGCGCGCACCATTTCCCATCTCCGCTTTGGTCCGCGGCCTATCAAAAGTACTTACCTCATCGAACAGGCCAATTTCGTTGCCGTCCACCAATTTGGCTTTCTGGAACGCTACGACACCCTGGCCTTGGCCGCCAAGGGCGCTACGTTTTTGCTAAATAGTCCCTATGGACCTGATGAGATTTGGGATAAACTGCCCCGCCCGGTTCAGGAACAAATCATCGCCCGGAAGCTAAAATTTTATGTCATTGACGCTTACAAAGTGTCCAAAGAGAATCAAATGGGCGTGCGAATCAATACCATTATGCAAACCTGCTTCTTTGCGATAAGTGGCGTCTTGCCCCGCGATGAGGCCATAGCAGAAATTAAGGCAGCCATACAAAAGACTTACGGCAAACGGGGCGATGCAATTATCCGCATGAATTTTGCGGCCGTAGATGCGACTCTGGCGCATCTGCACCAGGTACAGGTGCCTGAAAAGGTCAGCAGCACAATCAAATTTCCACCCGTCGTGCCGGCTGCTGCGCCAGACTTTGTGCAGCAGGTAACGGCCAAAATGATCGCCGGCGAGGGTGACTGGCTGCCGGTTAGCGCAATGCCCGTCGATGGAACTTATCCAACAGGCACCACCCAGTGGGAAAAACGCAATATTGCTATGGAAGTACCGGTATGGGAACCTGACATTTGTATTCAGTGTGGTAAATGTGTTATAGTCTGCCCACACTCCGTTATCCGGGCTAAGGCCTACGATGAAAGCGCTTTGGCTGGTGCTCCAGCCGCTTTCAAATTCACCGATGCTCGCTGGCGCGAGTTAGCCGGTCAGAAATACAGTCTGCAGGTCGCCGTCGAAGATTGTACCGGCTGTCGCCTGTGTGTAGAAGTCTGTCCGGCTAAGGATAAAAGCCAGGTTGGGCGTAAAGCGATCAATATGGCTCCCCAACAGCCAATACGCCAACAAGAGCAGCAAAATTGGGATTTCTTCTTAGAATTACCGAGTGCGGCTCGATTTGATGACGATATTAGCGCCAGCCTGAAGTTTACCAATGTCAAAAATGTGCAGCTGCTGGACCCTCTCTTCGAGTTCTCCAGTGCCTGCGCTGGCTGTGGGGAAACACCCTACCTAAGCTTGGTCAGCCAGATCTTCGGCGACCGAATGGTCATTGCCAACGCCACCGGTTGTTCCAGCATTTATGGTGGTAACCTGCCTACGACGCCTTGGACCACTAATAAAGACGGCCGTGGTCCGGCCTGGAGCAACTCGCTTTTCGAAGACAATGCTGAATTTGGTTTGGGCATGCGTCTCACTCTGGACAAACAGACCGAGTATGCTCGCGAGTTGCTCAATCGCATGCGTGAGGTCATCGGCGTTGAGTTGGCCGACGCCTTGCTGAACGCCGAGCAATCTACTGAGGCCGGTATCGCGGCTCAACGCCAGCGGGTAGCAGACTTGAAAGCAAAACTGGCCGGCAGGAACGATCCTCTGTCGCGAGATCTACTAAGCCTGGCCGACGTGCTGGTCAAAAAGAGCGTTTGGATTATCGGCGGCGATGGTTGGGCTTACGACATCGGCTTTGGCGGTTTAGACCACGTACTGGCCAGCGGACATAATGTCAACGTGCTGGTGCTGAATACGGAGGTTTATTCAAACACAGGCGGCCAGGCCTCTAAAGCCACCGGCTTGGGAGCCGTCGCTAAATTCGCCGCGGGCGGTAAACGGACACCCAAGAAGGACCTTGGCTTGTTGGCGATGAGTTACGGCCACATTTACGTAGCCCAAGTGGCCATGGGGGCCAAAGATGGTCAAACCATCAGGGCTATCTTGGAAGCCGAAGCATACGACGGTCCGTCCCTAGTCCTGGCCTACAGCCACTGCATCGCTCACGGTTACGATATGGCCAAAGGTATGCAACAACAGAAATTAGCGGAAGACTCCGGTCACTGGCTTCTTTACCGCTTTAACCCGGCCCTGAAAGCTGAAGGCAAGAATCCCCTTCAACTGGATACCAAAGCGCTAAAGGTACCTCTCCAGGATTACTTCTACAACGAGAATCGCTATAGCGTGTTGCGCCAAAACGACCCGGATGTGGCCATGAAACTTTTGGCACAGGCTCAGGAAGTGGTCAAAAATCGCTGGAAACACTACGACTGGATGGCCCAAGAGGATAAGAGTGTTTGAAATTTTGGTGGAGGCAGAGCGCCAAATCCCACGCCTTTATATTAGCCGGGGTAATTAGCCTAGGGCCTACCACCGAAAGTAAAAATATAGAAACGCGGAAACAACACGAGGCAGGCACTGAGATTTACGGAGAATTCAAGAGCAGCTCTTAGGCGCCGTGGTCTTGTGCCACTCCTCTGTGTAGCTCTGCGTCATATTTCTTTGCGAGGGAGCAAAAGCTATGAACCTAACAACAAGCTATTTGGGCATGATCTTGAATAACCCAATTGTTCCATCTGCTTCACCACTTGCCGAAAATCTTGACACAATACTGCGAATGGAGGACGCCGGCGCGGCCGCGATTGTGATGCATTCGCTTTTTGAAGAGCAAATCACCGCCCAAAGTCAACAGTTAGATCATTATTTAAGTTACGGCGCCGAGAGCTTTGCCGAAGCGTTGAACTATTTCCCTGATTTAGAAGAGTACCATATTGGGCCGGACGCATATTTAAACCTGATTCGGCGGGCCAAGATGTCGGTGGATATTCCCATTATCGGCAGCCTAAATGGGGTTTCTACCGGCGGTTGGATCGAATTTGCGCAAAAAATTGAGCAAGCCGGTGCTGACGCTTTGGAGTTGAATGTCTACTATATTCCGATCGATATCGGGATGCCGGGCACCGAAGTCGAGCAGATGTACATTGACATTGTAAGAGATGTGAAAAGCAATATTTCCATTCCGATAGCCATCAAGCTGAGTCCTTACTTCAGCTCAACCGGCAACATGGCTTATCGGCTGGCTGAGATAGGAGCGGATGCCCTGGTTCTGTTCAACCGTTTTTACCAGCCTGATTTTGATCTGGAAAATTTAGAGGTCGTTCCCCATTTAGTCTTAAGCAACTCTAATGAATTACGTCTACCGCTGCGCTGGATAGCGATCCTCTACGGCCGGGTACCGCTAGACTTTGCGCTGACGAGTGGCGTACACACGCATGAAGACGTACTCAAAGGATTAATGGCCGGAGCCAAGGTAACGATGATGGCCTCTGAGCTATTGCGCCACGGTGTCGGCCGCATCACCGAAATTTTACAGGATCTACGTCGTTGGATGGAGGAGTACGAGTACGAATCGGTGGCCCAAATGCAGGGCAGCATGAGCCAGCAAAACGTTGCGGAACCAGCCGCCTTTGAACGGGCGAATTATATGAAGGTGCTGCAATCCTGGCGACCGGATCCGACCGGGCAGCTAATATAAGCCAAGTCAACAAGGACTGTTGGACGCCGCGTCAAACTAATAAATCTGGAGGGGAAATAATTAATGGACGATAACAGCTCGAATATTTCTTTCCTATTGATTGCCGGCTTTATATTGATCGTCGTCGTCGTTTGTGCTGTCGGTTGGGTGGTGGCTGTTCAGCCCGGAGGACCTGCTGAGGGCGTTGCGGTGAGCAGTGCGGGGACCGATGTTGGCTTTTGGGATCGGTTTAGTACAGGCCGCAAAGTGCGCCTAACGCCGACACCGATTGTGGCGGCGGGGGCCGCCGCTGCTGAAGTTGGCGCCGAGGCGCCTCAATCCTCGGCAGTTGAAATCAATCTCGACGAAGTGATCGCGGCCATCAACAAAGGTGGCTGTACCGCCTGCCATACTATCCCAAATATTCCTAACGCCGTTGGCCAGGTAGGGCCAGATTTATCAAACATTGGCGTAGATGGCGCCAACCGACGCGAAGGGTATTCTGCCGAGCAGTACATCCGCGAGTCAATTATGGAGCCGAACGCCTTTGCTGCACCCGAGTGTCCCACGGGTCCTTGTATTGCCGGAGCGATGCCGGTGGTCCTACTAAGCGATTCTGAGCTGGAGGCAATTGTTAACTATCTTTCCACGTTGGGCGTGGCTGAAGTGAGTATGACCCCGGAGTAACGTACGGGACAGGGTTATGGCAGGCATAGGGTACGGACCGCGCTGGATACGATCTCCCATTAGGATCAGCGATTAAGCTGCGAGAGGCTCGATGACCAGCTATTTCAGAAGTAAGTCGTAACACAACCTGCCAGAGGCTTGGTACTCATGATTAGGGTATTAATTGCTGATGCCCATACCGTATTGCGTCACGGTTTGCGGCTTATCTTACAGCAAGATCCAAACTTAACCGTGGTAGGCGAGGCGGCCAGCAGTGCCGAAGTCCTGGCCTGCGCGACGAACCTGTCTCCCGACATCGTCCTCATGGATCTAAATCTAAATGGCGCAAGCGGGGTCGAGACTATTCGGCAGGTTCGAAAAGCCTCGCCTCAAACGGAGGTGGTGGTCCTCACTGTCTCCGACCAAAGTGAAAGCATGCTGGCAGCTTGTAAGGCGGGGGTCAAGGGATATTTACTTAAAAGCGTCAGCGGCAAAGACGTCGTGCAGGCGATCCACCGCGTAGCCGCCGGGCAGGCCGTTTTACCACCCGATCTGACAACCCAACTACTAAACGAGTTAGCAAATCCAGCAGCCCTGCCTGAAACTCTGACCGGCCGAGAACTGGATGTTCTGCGCTGTATGATCCGGGGCCACGGGAATAAGGAGATTGCCGCAGCCCTCAATATTTCGCAAAACACGGTTAAAACTCACGTACGACGCATTTTGTCCAAACTTCATCTTCGCAATCGAACCGAAGCCGTCGCATACGCGGTGCAATCGGACCTTTTTCCGTAAGCGTTCTACAGCCCTTATCACCCAAAAAGGTGATAAAATTAGTCACCCCTTTTAATGAGTCAAAAATCACCCCAATTTATGACGACAATTTGCCGGTTGTGACGTATGCTAGCGGCAACCGGGAGAGGTACCCTTAGCACTGGAGGAAAGCGTGCCACGTCGCACCATGGTTCAACTTTTGAGCCTACCTGCGAGTAACTTTCCTAACACTTCGAACATATTCGACCCGCTTGTTTTCCTCTCTTTGGCCCCAACCATTTTAAGTAATTCATCGGTTATTGACATATCGATCACGAAAAGTAGTAGACTAACGTGGATAATTGTCGTGTTCTAATTATTTCTAACCAGCTGCTCTTCACTGAGGCGCTGATACACGTTGTCGAGTCAACGGGCGGTCGGGGCGTGGTTAAAGTGAATAATATGGATATGGCTTTACCATTTTTGAAGAGCGAGCGCGTCGAGACGATTATCATAGTCAATCAGCCTGAAGCTAACCTGACTGAGGTGGAGATTGTGGCTTGCTTGGCCCGGTACTGCAATACCTGTAA
>JBFGLD010000075.1:0-10965 GCA_041576335.1 Anaerolineae bacterium
AGTTTAGCACAAAAAGCGGGTCGTAATTGTTAGCATTACGTGAGTGTTTTGTGAGCCTTTAACCAAATTTGGGAAATAAAACATTTGTCTTGCACACGGGATCGTGCTACGATCCAAGTTAGAGCAGTAGCCGGGAGATTATTTATATGAAGAACAAGCTGCGTGGCCATAAACGGACAGCAGTTCAGTTAGATCTCAACCTGTATCGGGTCAATGTGCCAATTCGGGGTTTGATGAATGCGGATTTGAGCGTGATTGACATCTGCCCGGAAGGCGTGGAACGTACGATCGTGTTTGTCCACGGCTACGCAGGTTGTGCAGAAACCTGGGAACACCAAATAAAACACTTTTCGCGTGCTTATCGGGTTATTGTGCCGGATCTACGAGGCCACGGTCAGAGCGACGCCCCGCTCTCCAGCTATACGATGCCGGAGTTGGTGGCCGACATTGATACAATCGCCGAGCAACTCGAACTGCCCCCAAAATTCATCTTGGTTGGCCACTCATTCGGTGGTTCAATTTGTGTCGAATATGCTAATGCCCGGCCTGAACGCCTTGAAAAGCTAATCCTCATTGCAACGGCCGGCGAATATCCACTGCCGAAGATGGTTTCACTGGCTTACCGTTTGCCCTTGTCATTGCTGCGGCCGTTGTGGAAATTCCGGCCGCGCTGGAATGCCGAACTGCACGTCATGAAACGAATGGCTTTGAATAATTTGCGTAAGTGGCAGGGCTGGCCCCTCCTGCGCAATATTACGACCCCAACGCTGGTTATTACCGGCGAACGGGACCGATATTTCCCTCGATATGTTTTTGAAGAGGTAGGCCAAATGATACCGGGGGCAGAGGTAAATGACGTAGGTTGGGCCAAACATAAGGTCCAGTTAGAGCGCCACCAGGCGGTCAATCGGGCCATCGAGCGCTTCATTAGCGAAGACGAGCGCCGCAGCTCGTGGCGTGCTCATCGTATCGAAACGGAAACGAGCAGACGTCCTTGGCTGGCCAGTTACGGTGAAAAGGTGCCACTAACCGTACCGATCCCGCGTCAACCACTCTATAGATTTTTGGATGGGGCGGCCGATTGGATGCCCAAGCGAACGGCACTCATTTTCTATGGAACCGAATTAACTTATCAGCAACTTGAACGGCAGGTTAATCAGTTTGCTCATATTCTACATGGATTGGGCATCAGACCCGGCGACAGGGTGATGATCGTACTGCCCAATATGCCCCAACTGGTCGTTGCCTATTATGGCACGCTTAAGGTTGGGGGCGTGGTGGTTATGTCGAACCCCGAGGCGGATATTGTCCATATTACAAGGCAGATCAAACAGACGACGCCGACAGTTGTTGTTACGCTGCGCGAATTTGATGATTTGGTGAGCGCTATCCAGACGAAAAGTGACGTTGCCCAAACTATCCTGACAGACCTTCGCAGCGCTGTATCGGCGACTGTTTACAAACAGCTTATGGTTCGCTGGGGTGTGGATCGCGCTGATCCTGAGGTACGGCGTGAGGAATTGGGCCCGCGCTGCCAACTTATGTCCGATTTAATGCTCGACGCGGCCCAAGATGCTCCCTCGATTACGGTGCCCAGCCAGAATTTGGCGGCAATCCTTTTCACCAGCGGTACAACGGATGAACCCAAAGGCGTCAGCTTGACCCATGCCAACCTGGTGGCCAATGCCATCCAGACCCGTCACTGGGTTCACGACCTTCATTTTGGTCAAGAAGTGTGCTTGTCAGTAGTCCCACTGACCCATAGTTATGGCATGACCAATGCGATGAATATTCCGATTGCCCTAGCCGCAACCTTGGTCCTCTTACCCGTATTCGAGCTTCAACAGGTTCTTGAGCACATTAGGAAGTATAAAACGACCATATTTCCCGGTGTGCCCTCAATGTATACGGCGATCAATGGCGCGTCGAATGTGCGGGCTTATGGTCTCGACTCGATCAAAGCCTGTATTAGCGGCGCTGCGCCTTTGCCTGTCGAAGTGCAAGAAGCTTTTGAAAAGTTGACCCGGGGCCGCTTGGTAGAAGGTTATGGGTTGACCGAAGCTTCGCCTGTTACGCACGCGAACCCACTCTACGGCGTGCGTAAAGTCGGCTCAATTGGGGTACCGGTCCCGAATACTGACGCTAAAATTGTCGATTTAGCAACCGGGGCTGATTTGCCGCCAGGCCAAATCGGCGAATTGGTGGTCAAGGGTCCGCAGGTTATGGACGGCTACTGGGACGATCCACAAGGTACCCGATCCGTTTTAATGAACGGCTGGCTCTACACGGGCGACGTGGCCGTGATGGACGGCGACGGTTATTTCCAAATTATCAGTCGCAAACGTGATACGATTATGTCGGGCACCTATAGTGTTTATCCCCGAGACGTGGAAGAGGTAATCTACGAAAATAATAAAGTGCTTGAAGTCGCAGTCGTTGGCATTCCGGCCGTTGAAAATGGGCAGCGCACGGGAACCACCAAAATAAAAGCCTTTGTGGTGCCTCGCCCCGGGATAGATGTCACCGAAAAGGAGCTGCTGGAGCTATGTCGTCGCCGTTTAGAACCGTATGCCGTGCCCTGGGAAATCGAGTTTCGCCGGGAACTTCCCAAGTCGTTCGTCGGCAAGGTGCTGCGGCGGATGTTGGTCGAAGAATGAGGAAGGAGACACTGAGATGCAACGCCCAAAGATTGGGTTAGTTTTGGGTGGAGGTGGGAGTCGAGGACTGGCCCACATTGGCGTATTACAGGTCCTGCTGCGTGAACAAATACCAATTGACTTAATAGTCGGGACTAGCATGGGCAGCATCATCGGTTTACTTTTTGCGCTTGGTTACAAACCTTCAGAAATCGCTGCCGAAATGGAAGATCTGCAAATGAGTATCCTAAGTATGAAGCGCATCAGCAGCCGCTTGCGCAGATACATTCCAATCGATCTGCTTGCCAGTGCCGCTCTCGGCAGTGTTGTCGGGTTGATTTTCGCGCTGGCCCGTCGTCCAATTCGGAAAGCCCGCGGTGTTCGCGGCATGCATTATGTCGACCCCATCGTGGGTACTGGGATCGGCAGTGTCGTGGGTTTGCTCTTTGCTCTGGCGCGCGCCAATGCTACCGGATCCAGAACTGAAATGCGGACTGTAAGATACCAGGCGCCAACAGTGAAGACGTTGATTGGGTCGCGGGCGCGGCAGCGGCGCGTACGTAATCACCTGGTGGAAGCGCTGGCGGGTAAAACATTTGCGGATTTGTCGATTCCGGTCACGGTTATGGCTGTTGATATGCTTCACGGCCAGGAAGTTGCCCTACGCGAAGGGCCGTTAATGCCGGCCATTTTGGCCAGCAGTGCCGTGCCAGGTGCCTTTCCCCCCGTCAAGTACCACGGTATGGAATTGGCTGATGGGGGCGTGATCGATAGCCTGGCTACCCATGTCGCCTTTGAGCAGGGAGCAGACAAGGTGATTGCCGTCGACGTTTACCCGGTTTTGGACAAAGATAACCCCTGGACCGATCCGATCAGCGCGATTATGGGTTTTCAGCTCCCGGCCAATATTTTTAGTACCATCGGAAACGGTACGGAGAAGATTCCAACGGCTGCCGCGTCGATGTGGCGCGCCGTCCGGGTCATGACCTGGCATCTTCACCAGAAGCGCCTGGCGGCTCACCCTCCAAACGTGCTGCTCCGGCCCGATGTAGGAGACTATGGCTCTCTTGATTTCAAAGATGTCGACGGTCCTATTCAAGCCGGTATGGTTGAAGCCGAGCAACATCTGGCGGAATTGAAGGCTTTAACTGACGATAATTAGACGTCTCGCCGGGGTTTACGGCTGATAGGCGCTGCCTCCGGGAAAAGCGGCTACGAACGCAAACCAGAAGCTAAAGCGAGCCGGTAATTCCACTAACTGCGTGCCGGTTAATGGCCCTTCCGTAGCCGTGCCCACCAGTGCCCAGGTCGATCCGGTTTCTTCATCTTTCAACTTGCCTTCAATCCATTTCAGTGTCAACCGTTGATTATCTATGCGCCGGTCGAAGGCTAACGCCGTCCCGGCTTCGTCGATAACGACAGCAATAGGTGTTTTTCCAAGTTCGTCGTTCACAACCTGTCCTTGCAGGGCAGTAATCGGGTAGGCACGGGCCACTTCATCGATTACCAAGCTTATCACCCGCTCTCCGGCGGGTAAGGTCGGATTGCGAGCAGCTTCGCCCACCGGAAACGGAAAGCGACCTCGGTTGAGATACTCGGGCAGCCCGGTAAACGGATCGCGATCATACGGGCGATTGAAGCCGGTGTCGCGTGAAAGTACTTGGCTGTTGGGGTAAGCGTCGCGCCATTCGGTCCAGCGCATAAAGCGCGTTGGCAGCACCGCCAATCGTTTGCCGGTCAGATCGCCGACAATGGCGTCGCCGCCAACCTGGAACCAATAGGATAGGGTCTGCTTATCATACATCACCATGTCTGACTGGTGAAGCGCGCTCGTGTTGCCGAACTCTAAGACCTGCCCCTCAAGACGACGGTCATAGACGATGCCACTATCACACAGAGGGCAATACGACACGAGGATGGGCAGCCCGTTGACAGTTTCATTAACAATTTCGTGATAATTTAAGATCTTGGTGGGATAGGCTAACGCTTTCTCTCCGTCCACATAACCGACCACGGTATCGGCCGGTTGGAGCCAGGCGCCGGCTGTTTCGACGTCAGTGTATTTAGGCGTTTCGATCGGCGGGATAGCGTCTCGCAGTTGCAGGATCAAAGCTTCAGTAATGTCTGCTAAGGCCACGTACGAGCCGTCAAACGTGTCAAAATGCACGGCTTCTAGCGGAACGCTGTGTCGGGCAACGTTTGTACCGGCCAATAATGTCCTTTCGGTCACTGCATTATCCTCCGCGTCCACCGGGGTATCTACAGCGGCCGGCGCTGCTGTCTCAGGCTGGAGGGCAGACTGTCGCGTTGAACTTTGTTTAGCCGTATTGGCCACTGCCGCCGCCTGGGTAGCCACCGGTGCAGGCGAATCTGAATAATCTTGAGTCGAGCCGCTATTTGCCGGCGCGCCTGTACAGGCTGCCAGTAGACCCAATGCGAAAAAAAATAATATTGGCCTGCTGGTCCACTTCCGATCGATCATATCCCTAACCCCCTTTTGGTATTATTGTCTCATAGGGCTAGAATTAAGTTTGTAACGGATGTTACGGAAGAATTATAGCGCGGTCAAGCCGCATTAAAAAACGATCTCCAAATTACGGAATTTTTTCAGATAATATTTTTGTTAGCCAAGTTTTCCGAACGATAAGGTGACGAGTGACCATACCTTCTTCGCTGGGTCTTTACCTCCACATTCCGTGGTGTCCGACGCGCTGTATCTATTGCGATTTTAATACATATGTGGATGGCGAAGATACACTTAAGCGTCGTTATCAGGCGGCTCTCCGGCGCGAAATTTACGAGGCAGGTGCTGCCCTGCGCCGACCCCGGCTCAATACGATTTTTATGGGTGGGGGAACCCCAACGACCTTGCCACCCGCCCAATTGGTTGAGTTGGTCGAGACAGTTCGGACCGCGTTTGACTTGCGGCCGGATGCCGAGGTTACGGCCGAAGCCAATCCTGGCACACTCTCAGTTGACTACTTACGTGAGCTGCGGCAGGGCGGTATTAACCGCATTTCTCTGGGTATACAAAGTTTTGACGATGCCGAGCTGCGTTTTCTGAGTCGTCTTCACGATGCTGACGCCGCACGTCGTGCCGTCGAGTTTGCTCGACGGGCCGGCTTTGACAATCTTAATCTTGACCTCATTTATGGTTTGCCGGGTCAGACGCAGGCGCAGTGGCAGCTTAATTTGCTCCAGGCCGTGGAACTTGAGCCTGATCACCTATCGTTGTACGCCCTAATCGTAGAGCCGGGCACGCCGCTTCACCGCCAGATCGGCAGCGGACAGGTACCGCAGCCCGATGACGATCGGGCCGCACAAATGTATGGCGATGCTATTGAGACGTTGGCGGCTGCCGGCTACGCCCACTACGAAATCTCCAATTGGGCCCGCGACAGCACTGTATCCGACTGGCAAACGCCGCAGCTGGCCTCTGCTCACAACCTTATTTATTGGCGCAATCAACCATATCTGGGCGTGGGGGCCGGAGCGCACGCTACATTCAACGGCAAGCGCTGGATGAATGTTAAGCGCCCGCAAAGTTATATTCAACGCATCGAAGCGGGACGCGGCTTGGGTATGGCTCGAGCAGAAAAAAGTTGCGAACGTATCGAACGAGAAACGGCCATGGCCGAACATATGCTCTTGGGACTGCGCCTAGTTCGAGAAGGTGTGGACGCGGCGGAATTTGAAGGCCGGTTTGGGGTAGCCCTGCCCACGCAATATGCTAAGGCCATTACGTTTGGCCTTGAGCGTAATTTGCTGGAGTGGGCGGCTACTCCGATCGGGTCACGCCTACGTTTGACCTTCCGGGGACGTTTTTTGGCTAATCAGGCAATAATGCAATTTATGTTATGACAACGCCTCAGCTCTTAATTATCCATCACGATGCAGATGGCACTGCGGCTCGATCGATTCAGGCTCAATTGTCCGCCCAAGAAGGTGTGGTCTGTGTTAATGCGAGGGCTACAGCCTGGCACCAGATTGCCACTGGCTTAAGCCAGGTTCAGGCAGTCGCTATTCTAATGAACGCAACCGGCTTAAGCCAATACCAAAAGCAGGCGATTGGGCTGGCCCTGGCCCGACAGGCGCAGGTGGAACAGGCCGGGCGCACGTTTCCTATCGTGCCTGTGCTTTTGCCCGGTGCAGAGTTGGCACCTGCTTTTCTATTTAAGGAAAAATGGGTCGATTTGCGAAACGATCTAATGACTTCTCAAGGCTTAGCGCAACTGGCCAAAAGCACACTGGGTAAAAGCAACACCCGCCCCATCGCCGTGCTCGTGGATCATTGTCCTTACCGGGGGCTGCGACCGTACCGGGAAGAGGATGCAGCATTTTTCTTTGGACGCGAAATAGTCATTGATCAACTCGTCGCCGCAGTTCAGAATGAGTCTTTGGTGACCTTGGTCGGCCCGGCTGAGAGCGGCAAAACCTCGACCGTCCAGGCAGGACTAATACCTCGGTTGCGGCACCAAACCTCAGTCGATTCGTGGTGGCGAGTTGTGACCATCGACGTCAGCCGGCAGCCCTCCGAGCAGTTGGCGCGTGCCCTGACTCGAGAAATAAGAGCCGGGCGAGACACAGCCGAACCCCGGAAACCGGGCCGGCCGCTGCCCCGGCAGCATGCGGCTCCAGCCGACATCGTTGCGAATTTGCAGGCCGAAGACGAAGGGACCTCACGCCTTCTGGTCGTGGTCGATCAGTTTGAGATGTTGTTCATCCGTACGCCGGAAAATGAACGTGCTCGTTTCATCGCAACTTTGTTGACGGCTGTAGATCGCTTACCGGCATTGTCGTTGATGGTGGTGCTGCGGGCAGAATATTATGGACTGGCGATGACTTCAGACGAGTCTCTGGCGCCCCTGTTAAAAAAATGCACAATTATTTTGGATAAGCTGAATAAGGTTGAAGCCCGTCAAATTATTACAAAACCGGCTCGATTAGTCACAGTAGGCTTCGAACTGAGCTTGGTCGACCATCTTGTCGAGAGTCGTGATAACTTATCATTATTGTCTTTTAGTCTGCAAGCCTTATGGTCGAATCACCAGGGCGGGCTGCTAAATTGGACCTGTCTTGAGGAGATAGGCGGGTTGGACGGAGCGATCAACTACCGGGCCGAGCAAATCTTCAATAACCTGTCAATATACCAGCAACACCGTCTGCGCCAAATCTTTGGGCGCCTGATTGCAGTCGATGAGACAGGTGCTGCGCGCATTTGCCGGGTTTGCCTGGCGCATATTGACCCTCAAGGGAACCTTCCTGACCTGGAGATGCTGTTGCGGCCTTGGCTTGCCGGGAACCTGCTGGTAATTACACGAGATGAGGTCGTCGGCGAAGATAACGTTGAAATTGCCAGTGAACAGGTGCTCGTCAAATGGATTCGGCTGCGCGCCTGGATTGATGAAGAGCGTGAGTTTTTATTGTGGCACCGTCGCTTGAGTACGGCCCTGGCGGCGAAGGAGCAGCCCGGTCGGACCGCTCATCCGATTTTGCGTCCACCCTTACCGGCCGAATCGGAGCGCTGGCTGCGCGAGCGTTCTGCAGCCCTAAGCGCGACGGAGAGGGCTTATATTCAGCAGACTATAGTTCAGCACCGAAGAGGTCGAAGAACACGCTGGGGAATAGGTTTAGCGGCGTTTTTTCTATTGGCATTCGTGATTGCCGGAATCTTCTTGCGTCAGTACCGCACGATAAGCCAGGTTACTTTGCAGCGTGATCTGGCCGTGACCACACAGGCCGAAACGGATCTGGCCCGGCAAGCGGCAAAAATGCGAGAGGCGACAGCTGAAGCCCGGCGCGAGTTCGCCGAGCAGCAGGGCCAGCAGGCTCTGGCTCGGCAACTGGCCGTTCAATCCCGGGTGATGCTGGACAATGTTAATGTCGATGTAGTCCCGGGTACGCTGCTCTCGATCGAGTCGCTGCGGCGAGCGCCTTTGTTGGAGGCGGAACAGGCACTGCGTCACGGCATGCGACAATTGCTTCGTCCCACTGCGCGCTTTCCGCATCAAGGCCAGGTTTGGTCGGCAATTTTCAGCCCTGCAGGGCACCGGCTGGCTACAAGAAGTGGGAAAGAAGTACAACTTTGGAACGCAGAAACCGGGGCTGAAATCACTCGGCTGGTTCACAACCTTACGGTAAACGATATGATCTTCAGCCCCGACAGTCGCTGGCTGGTCACGACCGGTCTTGGCCATACGGCTCACGTATGGGATGTGTCAAGCGGGCGGGAAGTCGGACGGTTGAGACACGACGACCGACTTTGGGCTGCCTTGTTTAGTACTGATGGACAGTGGTTGGCTACTAGAAGTGACCGGGCGGCCTATGTCTGGCGGTTGACCTCTGATACGGCCGCAGGTATGGCGATGATCAGTGCCACCCGAGCCGAAACCGTTACCGCGGAAATCTCTCTGGCTCTCAAGCGCCTCAATAAAGGCGAACCACCCGCTGAGACGCGTCGAGCGGTTATTGGCCGAGGGTTTGTCCGCGTGGCGCACGGGGATGTCATCCTGACTATGGCTCTTAGCCCGGATGGTCGTTGGCTGGTGACCGGCGGTGTTGATCGTATCGCCCGGGTGTGGGAGGTCGCGACTGGATTAGAAGTGGCCCGGTTGGAGCACGGCGGCGTGGTACGAGCGGTGGCGTTTAGTCCGGATGGTCGTTTATTGGTCACGGGGAGTGCCGATCGTATGAGCAGGCTGTGGTCATTTGAGGCTGATGCGGATGCCATAACAATCGACGCGGACTGGCCTATCGGGCAGGCGGTCAAACTAATGCACCCGGACGATGTGAATATCGTCGCGTTCAGCCACGACGGTCGCTGGTTGGCAACGGGCAGCGTGGATAACTCGGTTCGAGTCTGGTTAGTGACACCATCCACTTCACCTGAGGGGCTGAGTGCCCGACAGGTGGCCCAGGTAAAACATCGGGAGCGGGTCCAGGCAGTGGCCTTTAGCCCTGATAACCGCTGGATTGCGACTGCCAGTAATGACGGCACAGCGCGGGTCTGGTTGACAACCACCGGCCGGCAGGTGGCTCAAATGGGCCATTCGGACAAGGTCAATGACGTTGCTTTTAGTCCGGATGGGCGTCACCTAATAACAGCCGGCAGCGACCGGTTGGCCCAGTTGTGGGAAGCAACGATTGGCTACGAAGTTGCCCAAATGGAGCACGATGACTGGGTCTTGGATGTTGCCTTCAGTCCGGGAAGTGCCAACAACAAAGCTGAATATGTATTGGCGGCAAGAAGCCGGCAAACAGCCAAGGTTTGGCAGGCAGTGACAGGACGCGAGATTGCCCAACTAGATCACCAGCGATTCGTCAATGCGATCGCTTTTAGTTCCGATGGGCGTCACCTGGCCACGGGCAGCTATCGAATTGCGCAGGTCTGGGAAACAGCGACAGGTCACGAAGTCGCGCGCCTGGCTCCGGAGGGCTTGGTACGTTCGCTTGCGTATAGTTCCGAGGGGGGCGGGCGTTTCTTGGCCACGGCCGGCCTCGAAAAAGTAGCTTATTTGTGGGACATAACGACGGGGCAAGAAGCTGCCCGCCTGGCTCACGACGACTGGGTGAATGCCGTTGCTTTCAGCCCTGACGGTCGCTGGATAGCTACGGCAAGTAATGATCACACGGCTCGGATTTGGGAAGTGACCACCGGCTTTGAAATCGCCCGAATGACCCACGACAGTATTGTCAACGACGTTGCCTTTAGTCCCGACGGTCAGTGGTTGGCCACGGCCAGTGGCGATCGGACCGCCCGTATTTGGATAGCCAGAAGCGTTCGCGAGGTAGCCCGAATGATACACCAGGGGGGCGTATTGGAGATAGCATTTAGCCCCGATGGTCAATGGCTGGCAAGCCGGAGCGGCAAGCAGGTGCAAATTTGGGAAACAATCTCGGGTAAGAATTTGGCAGAGATGAAACATTTCGGAACCGTGGCGGCAATGGTATTTAGTCCCAACAGCCGTACCCTGGCCACGGCCAGCGGCGACCGGCTGGTACGGATTTGGGACGTGACCACGGGGGAAGAGATAGGTCGCTTGGTGCACGACTATTGGGTCAACGCGGTGGCCTACAGTCCGGATGGGCGCTGGCTGGCTACCGGTAGTGCCGATCATATGGCCCGCGTCTGGTTTTTAGACCAAAATGATCTGGTCGAGGAGGCCTGCCGCCGGTTGCCGCGTAACCTAACGCCTGAAGAGTGGGCCCAGAACTTGGGTGATGAACCCTATCGCTCTACCTGTCCGAATTTGCCTGCGGCGATGTAAGTCCGGTCAAGTAAAAACTGGGTCGACTGGGTAGGTTGCGCAGAAGAAGATTGAAGCGATGA
>JBFGLD010000076.1:0-10934 GCA_041576335.1 Anaerolineae bacterium
AGCGGAAAATATACGTAGGTGGCAGTGATAACAGCCGGCATTTCAAGAGCTGGCAGTCCCACCTGGCCGGCTGAATTGACCGAAGTTTCGAGGTTGCCGGAGCTATCCAGGCTTAAGTTTGTCGCGTTATCCGCCCTTTGTTCGGCCAGAGAAAACCTGGAAATCCGGGCGAGCTTTAATTCAATCTGAGAGGCACCGGCCCTGACCGGGCTTGAACTTATCTTACTTTTGGCCAGCTGGGCTATCGCCTCGGACTTGAACACGCCAAAGACCCCGATCATCAATACGACGCCAAGTAGACCTCTAAAAATAGAATTAAACACTAAGGTAATCATTTAACCTCGTCAGTACTCGCAGAATTATTTATTGAAGGCCTGTGCTAGTAAACGTTGATATACAAAACGCAGGGAGAACACGATGTTGAAAACTGAGCGGTGGCATTTCGATCAATTGTAACACAATTATGGTTTGAACTGGGTTTGAGCGGGGTATTTGTACAGCCCGACCGTGGTTAGCGATGGACGACGACCAGCGTACCGGGCTTGTCAGCCGTGGAGACGACTTGGGTTTGGCCGGGTGGAAGCACCGGGTCAGCCCATTCAAATAGTGTCTTGGCGTCCCCTGTCTCCAAGTTAACGCAGCCGTGGCTCATGGGCTGGCCGAAATTGTTGTGCCAGTACGTACCGTGAAGCCCGTAGCCCCGAAAAAAATACATGGTGTACGGCACTTCGGGCAGGTAGTAGTTAGGGCCCACCATCGTGGTAGATTTTAGTTTCCAGTAGATATTGAATTCACCTAAAACCGTTGGCGTGTTGGGCAAACCGGTCGAGCCAATAAAGGTAAACACCGGCGTCGTCCCTTCCCAGGCCGTAATTTGCTGGGTCGTCACGTTTACTTCAATCCACTTCTCATTGGGATGGGCAGGTTGGTGAGGCAGCAGTAAATTCTCAACCGGCTTAGATTCAACGGCCGGCCACACCGGGGCAGTTAGCTCAAGCGGGGCGGGGCTCAGCTCTACTGCTGCAGATTCGGCTGCCTCTGCCGGCACAGCCGGCGATGGCCCAGGCGCGGCCGCAAAATTGATCGATCGAGGAATAGTATCTGCCGCCGAAGCCAGTGTACGCCCTACTACAGCGCCCGGCGATGCCTCAACATTTTTGGAAGCTGTCACAAACGTTACCGACGGTTCGGCGTTGCTTACTTGAGTTGAAACCGGCGTCGGAGCCGGCCACCATGCGGCTAACGTGTCATCGGGTACAAATAGCAACGCGACTAAGGTGGCGGCGACGATACCTAGGGCCCCAATCAAAACCGTAATAATTGTACTTAACGGGGTCAGCGTAAGGGGGGCCGGCTGCCTCACGGGCTCTTGATTCGGCTCTGCCGGCGCATTGACCGGCAACGGCAGCGGTTTTATCGGGTTAAGCGAAGCACTGAGCGTTCGTGATTGGGCGAAATGGAGTTCTGAGGTGGGGGCGGCACACTGCGTTGTATTTGACGCCGCTTCGGCTGCGTCGAGCCGGCCCTGGGCCCAGCGCAGCCCGGCTTTGGCTCGTTCGTTATTGGGGGCCAGCACCAGCACGCGATTGAGCAGCCGAAGACTCTCTTGAGGAGAATCAGATGCATAAGCCAGCCAAAATAGAGCGGGAATGTTATCCGGGGCTTGCGCCAGCACGGTCGCTAAACAGCGCCGCGCCTCCAGGTGTCGCCCGGCTTGGGCCGCTGCAATTCCAAGGCGCAAGTTATCATTCAGGCCAGTGGTATTTTCGCTCATCGCTCCTCTTCACCAGACAAGTAAAGTTAGTTTAACATATCTTATACCGAATCGCAATATTTTTTTGGCTTTGCCCAGCCCTATGGGACGTGTTATAATCTGCCACGGCGTGAAAATGCCACAATTCGTCACGCCCGGCTTGTTTATGGCTCATTGGCTGCACCCCGTCATTTCAATAATAGTTTTAGTGACACTGACTGTTATGGCCAATCCTTTTAGTGTCGCGCAGTCGTTGTCTCCATCCCCATCGGGCCAATCTACCGCCGTGGCTACCCGCCAACCAGAATCAACCCCTACTCTGACCAAATCCCTGTCTTTCCAATCTCCGGTCACCCCATCTTTAACCCTTCCAGCCCGAACTTCTACTGCCAATCCCACCTTTGAACAGATCGTCGATCTGGGTCTACCGGCGGGCAACTCGACGACCCCGCGCCATCTCGCGCTCGACAGCGCCGGCGGTCTGCTCTACATCTTGAGTGAGGGCGTCCCTGTTTTAGAGCAGGGCATGGGGTTGAGCGTTTACGATACGAGCACGGGCCGGTTCACGGCCTTGACAAGAATTAACGACTCGTCCCACGTCGCGCTTGATTTACAACTCGATCCGACCATTAATTTGGCCTATGCTCTGTGGGGCCCCTCCTTTGGCGCAGACGAGCCGGACACCCTGTCCGTAATCGACAGCCGGTCGCTGCGAGTAATCCAAGAAATCGCGGATGTTCAGGCGATCGCCGCTGCCGGCGGGCTGCTTTACTTGGCCAGCCCCGGCCGGCTCACCAGCCTGGCCGTTTCCAGCACGGGGCGATTGACCCGGCAGCAGCAAATCAACTTGCCCGCGGCCAGCAAGGTTGAACGGCTGGCAGTCGACTTGGCGGCAAATCGGCTTTATGTGGCCGGGGAGAGCAGCCGGGGCTGGAGTGCAGACATCTATACGGCCGATACGCTAACTCTGCTCACGCGCTACCCCACCCAGGACCCGATTTTCCGTATCCTGCCCAATCCCCCGGCCGGCGAGGTCTATGTAATCGAAGACCAGCTCTCCGATCGCCTGTTTCACCGCCTAACTGCCGACGGCAGACTTCTCGGCCGGCCCGAACGGCTCGGCCGGCCCTATGGCGGTCAGGGTCTGGCTCTGACTCCGGACGGCGCGAACTTATATTCGAGCAGTGACGAAATTCCATCTGCCGGCAGGGAATCAGAAGCGGATACCCGACCCGGCCTGATCGGCCTAACCTTACCCAGCCTGGCCCCCAGTCAAACTATCCCCTTGCTGACCCAAGTTGACGACCTGGTGATCGACGCCAACGGCAGGCAAGCCTTCGCGCTGTACCCGTTCGATAACCTGCTCTACCTTATCGATCTCGTCGGCGAAACGAGCCAAATTGCCAAGACCGCCGTCGAAATCCGAGGGATGCTGGTCGATGACACGTCGGGCGAGCTTTTTGTGTCAGACAGCACCAACCGTATTCGCCGCCTGGCGGGGGGTACCTTCGAGGTGCTGGCCGAAACGAATATACCGCCGAGAGGCGGCAGTTACGGGTTCAACGCTGGCTTTGGTGACGGCGAGTTAACCTTGGACCAAACTCGAAACCGGCTCTACGTCAGCGGTTCGCCGGCCTATGTGCTTGACGCTGAGACGCTATTCCCGATCGATGCGCTCGAACCGGGAGGTCAATTTGCCCTGTCGCCCGGTGACAACGAGATTTACTTGAGCCAATGCGGGATTTCGATCCTAGACGCACAAACGCTTATTAGCCATACTGTGATTAGCAGCAGTACCCAGCGCGATGACCAGTTCGTACCCAATCCCTGCGTCAGCTATAGCCAACTCGACGCTGCCAACCAACTGCTTTACAGCCTGGCCCCCAATAATGTCCCAGGTTCGAACAGCGGTACGCTGCTGTATATCTACGATCTGGGCCTTGCGCCATCCCTCATTTTCAGCGATACCGAAATTAACATAACCCAGGCGTTACCTGATCCTACCCACCAACGCGCCTTTGTCAGCCAGGCCCGCGAAACCAATTTACGACTGCGCACTTTGGCCATCTCCCCCACAAATTCTATCAGCTACACCCATCAGGTGAGCAGTCTCTCGGGTCGGGCCGTCTACAGCCCCCAGGCCAATCGTCTCTACCTCGCCGACCGGCGGCGTTTGCTGGTTCTCGATGCCGATAGCCTCGACGTTGTCGGCGAAATGCCGCTGCCGCCTAACTATGATTTTCGCCTGGCAGCCTTCAATGCCAACAGCGAACGACTCTACCTGGCGGGTTACGATGGCCGGGTATTGGTTGCCTCGGGTGCGGAGAGCGCCTCGCGCCAGGAAAATTTAGCCGGCCTGGCCGCAGCCGGTTTCCCGCCGCCCAACCCGGCCCAGGTACCCACCGGCTCAATTGTGGCCGTGGAAGCTTTGCCCGAGGGGCAGGCTTTGGGCCTGATCAACACTGCGGCCGATTTTAGCCAGGACACCCGGCTGTATCGAACTGCTGACGGCAGCGCAACCTGGACCGACCTGAGCCAAAATCTACCGCCCCAATTGTTGGCTCATGACGTGGCGCTCTCGCCGAATTATACCGAAGACCAGACCCTTTTTGTCACGGTTGGGTTGCTGGGTAACCCGGGCGGATTGTACAAGTCTACTGACGGCGGTCGAACCTGGGCGCTGGCCATGACGGGCCTAAGCGACCTATCTCCTAACCAGCTTTTTATTGCACCCGATTTTGGCAGCTCCCCCACTAGCAGCCAGGGCTTCATTATGGCCAATACCAGACACGCCGGCCTGCACTACTCCGGCGACGGCGGCCAAACCTGGCAGCCGCTGGTCTCTGCCAACCCTAACACCACCTTTCCCAGTACGACCAACAGTGCGGCGGCCATCAGCGACAATCACGTCGTGCTGGCCAGCCAAATTCTGGGCGACAGCGAAGGGGTTTTTCGGGCCACAATTACCGCAGACGGCAGCCTGTCGCCGTTGCGACAAGTATTGGATACGCCGTTGACGCTGCTGGCCTTCGCGCCTGACGGGCGCACTGCCTTTGGTTTTGGCAGCACGATGTGGCGCTCCACCGATGGCGGGCGCACCTGGCTGCCGGGCGGGGCCGGCCTGACCGAGCTAGACCGTATCCTGGCCAGCCGCTTTCTCTTTTCGCCCAACTTTGCCGCCGACCGTACGGTTTACTTATTTTTCCGGGATATTCGCGGCGACCAATCGGGCCGTTTCTTCCGCTCGACCGATGCGGGCCAATCGTGGCAGCTTTGGGATAACCCGCCCCGCAGTCGCCGCTTCACCAGCGTATCGATGACTCCCGCCGGCGATTTCCTGTTTGGGGACGACCAGGCTCAGTTGACCCCCCTGCCGCCGTCAAGCTTAACTTGGGCCGCGCCGCAACTGCCCCCAAAACCTTTTACCATCGACGATTTGGCCGTTTCTCCGAGCTATGCCCAGGACCGAACACTCTTTGCCGTCAGCCACCGGTATGGCCTGTTCAAATCGAGCAGCGGTGGGCGCACCTGGAACCGAACCGGCTTTTCCGTGCGCAGCACCTCCTTTGAGGGATACCGCTTAGGCATCTCCCCGGCCTATGACCGCGATCAAACCCTCTTTGTGGCCACCGGCTTTAGCCTGCACCGCTCGACTGACGGGGGGCGCAGCTGGACAGACCTACGGCTCAATCCGCAGCGGTCAGGTTTCGAAGCCGAGCGTGTGGCCGTTTCGCCTAATTTCGCCGTGGATAATACTTTACTGGTCAGCTCACCCCAGGGCATAGCCAGGTCGACCGACCGGGGCGACACCTGGAAGCTGGTTCTAGCCCAACCCGAAACAGCCGGCCGTCCGAGTGTGCTGGCTTTTACCCCAACCGGCAACCGGAGTTACGCCTGGTTTGACTTCGGCGACAACCTTTTTGTCAGCGCGGACGGCGGGCAAACGTGGCAAACCGAGCCAATCCGGGCTGATGAACCGTTTGGCGTGACCACCGCTGCCGCAGCTCCCGACGGCACGCTTATACTTCGCCCTGATTTCTATCCTCAGCTCTTCCGGATTGGGCGTCAGGGCCAAATTCAAGGCGCTTTTACCGACGTCTTGCCCCCCAATTTCAGCGACGTCCAAACAATGGCCTTCAGGGAGGATGGAACCCTGATCGTCGGCGGCATAGGCGGCCTGGCACAAAGTACCGACAACGGCCAAACCTGGCAAGTCCTCGATACCGGCCTCCCCCCCGGAACAGCCGTCACCTTGCTGCGCCCGGCGGATACCCGTTTGTTTGTAGTCCTCAACGAGGGTCAAATTCTGACCTCGAGTGATGGCGGCGCTTCGTGGGTAGACATTTCTGTGATAAAATGACTCTATGCGCGTTGACATCCTGACCCTCTTTCCAGAAATGTTTGCCGGCGTCTTCGAGACGACCATCATTGGCCGGGCCCGCCAAGCGGAGCGGGTTGAGATTGAGCTGCACAACATTCGCGATTACGCCCCCGGCAAGCATCGTCTTACCGACGATACGCCCTATGGCGGCGGCGGTGGAATGATTATGAAGCCGGAGCCGATTTTTAATGCAGTTGAAGGAATTTTAGGGGTTCAGATTCCCCGTGCCGGCTACAGCACCCTCCTACAGCAAGGTTACCCACCGGTGATCCTGCTTACCCCGCAGGGCCGCTTACTCAGGCAAACTACGGCTCGTGACCTGGTAACAGCCCACGAGAGGCTGCTGTTAATTTGCGGACGCTACGAAGGCGTGGACGAACGGGTGCGGCAATATTTGGCCACCGACGAACTTTCCATCGGTGATTACGTCCTGTCCGGCGGCGAGATTGCGGCTATGGTGCTGGTCGACGTCTTGACCCGGCTCATCCCTGGCGTCCTGGGCGATGCCGAGGCTACGGCCAAGGATTCCCACTCCGAAGGGTTGCTGGAGTATCCTCACTATACCCGTCCGGCCAAATACCGGGACTACGCCGTACCCGAGATTCTCCTGTCCGGCCACCATGCCAAATTAGAAGAATGGCGCCGGCGCCAATCGCTGGCTCGTACCTTGGCCCGCCGGCCCGACCTGCTGGACACCGCTTCGCTTACGGAAGCCGACCGGCAGTTTTTGGCCGGTCTACAGGCGGACGAGGGGGTCGATGCGGAGAAGGGATGAGGAGAAACGGCGTCATCCACCTAAATACCACCGCCAATTTGTCAGTCTTGCCAAAGATGGGTATAATTTTTGTTCGTAGCCGGCGCGGAAAGTCGGCCAGTTTTTTGCCTAGATGAACATTGTCTTCGGCCGTTAATGCTACCGGGCCGAGGTGGAGGAGTGCCTTATGGCTCACGCAGTTGATTTAATCCAAGCCGTCGAACACGCTCAACTGAGCAACGATCGCCCGGAAATTATGATTGGTGATACGGTAAACGTGCAAGTCCGCATTGTTGAGGGTAACCGCGAGCGGATCCAGCCTTATCAGGGGGTTGTTGTTAGCATAAAAGGCAGCGGGATGAATAAGTTATTCACCGTGCGACGCATTGCCTCCCACGGCATCGGGGTTGAGCGTACGTTTCTGTATCATTCGCCCCGGCTTGAGCGAATCCAAGTTATACGCCACGCCAAGGTACGCCGGGCCAAGCTTTACTACCTTCGTAACCGGAGCGGTAAATCGGCCCGCTTGAAAGAGAAACGTTTTAAGTAAGGTCACGCTGTGCTGTCCGGGCCTCATTTAGAACAAGAAATAGCCCTGCTCGAGCAGGGCTATCATTTTATAGCCGGCCTAGACGAAGCCGGACGAGGAGCCTGGGCCGGGCCGGTTGTGGCTGCTGCAGTTATTTTACCGCTCAACCAGCCCAATCTGGCGGCTAGATTAGCCGGTTTAGACGACTCGAAAAAACTAAAGTGGCATGAACGAGAGCGGTTCTACATTGTGATTCAAGACATTGCTTTGACGACTGCAGTAGGCATAGCGCCGGCAGCCGTCGTTGACGAACTCAATGTTGTAGGTGCAACCCGATACGCCATGCGGCAAGCTCTGGCAAAATTGGCTACTGCGCCCGACCACCTGGTCATCGATCATCTGCAGTTACCTACGATCCGTTTACCCCAACTTGCCTTTCCCAGAGCCGATAGTATCTCGCTTAGCGTTGCGGCGGCCTCGATTGTGGCCAAAGTCACCCGCGACCGGTTGATGGTTAGCCACGGTCGCAAATATCCCGGCTATGCTTTCGAGCAGCACAAAGGGTATGGTACTCCGGCCCATCGGGCTGCCCTGACCGAGCGGGGCCCCTGCCCCCTCCATCGCATGACCTACGAACCGCTGCGGGTATTGATGGATAACAATCCTCAAAATAATATTGAGACATTGTTATAGTGACGTGAAATCGGCACTGACTCACGCCGTAAGCAAATTTACAACTGCATGATCAACTCGGCAATTAAGGCGGCACGTTGGGGTAGCGCCTCCAGGGTCGTGTGCTCGGTCAAAGCGTGAGCGCCGCCACCGAGCGATCCCAGGCCATCCAAGGTCGGTACGCCCAGGGCTGCGGCAAAATTTCCATCGCTGCCCCCCCCGGAGCCGGTTTTGCCTACCTCAAATCCCAGACGTTTGGCAATCCCCTGAGCCTTTTCAAAGAGGGCCAGGCCGGCAGGCGTTTCCACAAAAGGCCAGCGGTTGATCCCGCCTTCAACCTGCACGCGGCAGCCGCTCAGGTGCGGCTGAAGACGAAGAATCTGCCGGGTCAATGCTTCGCCATCAGCCTGAGTCATGACCCGCAGGTCAATCTCGGCCGTGGCGCGATGGGCGACGATATTGGGGCGTTCTCCCCCGGCAACAACGCCGACATTGACGGTAATGCCCCGCTTTAGGTCGGTCATCGCGTGCAATTTACGGATCTGGTGCGCCATTTCCTCGATGGCACTGACCCCTCGCTCCGGCTCTATGCCGGAGTGGGCCGGCACACCGGTAATGAGCATTTGAAAGCGCCCAACCCCTTTGCGCCAGGTCGTGAGCGGCCCGCCACGCGAGCCTTCCAGCACCAAGCAGTAGCTGCTATTCCGGCTCTCGGTTTCAATGAGTGGCCGTGACGTTGGGCTGCCAATCTCTTCATCACTGGTGAGGAGATAAACCAATTTATGACGTGGCTTTAACTGCAGGTGGTGAATAGCCTTTAGAGCAAATAGGCCCAAGAGCGTGCCACTTTTCATATCGTGGACGCCGGGACCTTTGCCAAACCCATTCTCAATCGTAAAGGGACGTTTTTTGGCCTCGCCCAGGGGCCATACTGTGTCGAAATGGCACAGCAACAAGATTTGGCTGTCTCCCCGACCATAGGTTATGGTATAATGATCGCCCAAGTCAGGCTGCTTGTGGGTTGCGGTCAACGTACTGCCAGTCTCCAAAAAGGCTTCAACGGTCATTCGTCCCATTTTATCAACCGCAGCCTTGTTGTAGGTCGGAGAATCGTGGTTTACCCATTTTTCGAGCAGGCGTACCATATTCTCCTGTTCACTTCTAAGATAGTTTATGATCCGGCTCATATGACTTCGTCCAGGTCCGCTTCTGTGATGGGGCGTATATACTCGACCAAGGTTACGATTTGGGTTCCCAAAAATTGGCCGTGGCTGCGATGGAAAATAAAGCTGTGTCGCTCGTAAAACTTTCGGGCCAGTTTATTACTGGCCTGAACCGACACAAAACATTGCTCTATCTTGGATCGTGCCAGGGCTGCAAAACCGGTCTTTAGAATCAGGCGGCCGCGGCCCAGGCCCTGATAACCTGGCAAGACGTACAGGCGAACCAGTTCGGCCCGGGTCCGCGCCGGATGATAGCGACGTAAAAAATGGCCAAAGCCAACAGCCTGACCGGCATGTTCAACAAGGTAGAGCCAGTGTCCGGGCGCATTGATCGCATCGGCCAGATTTTCAGGTTTGTAAGCTCGTTTCAGGAATTCCCGACGGTTTTCGGGAGCAATGGTTTCGCTATAAGTATCTTCCCACGTTATCTGAGCAATATTTGCAATTTTGGGCAAGTCCGCGTAGGCTGCAAATCTAATTATCAAATCTTCTCGGGGGGTTAAAGGAGGCTGATTGGCAGACTTTTTATCCATAGTCTTATTATTTTTTGCGCACGCCGCCAACCCAAGATGAAAAATCTGACGTAGTTGGCATGTCAAGTTTTTCTACCTTATAGATGTTGGGGGTTTGTGGGGTTAAACTGCGGGCAAAACCTGTAATAACATAACCACGGCGAAAATAGGTTTCAAAGATATCACGGGTCGACTCGCGCCAACCCCGAGCGATGTTTAGGTCAATTTTCTTTATCAGGTTCAAGTCGGGCGGAATTTGGACCAGAAGCACATCATCTTCCATCTCCAGATCTGAGGCAATCGGACGCGGCAAATCTCCCTCCCAACTGACATAATTGACCTTATCGTATCGATTTTCTACTAACCAGTCCTCGGCAATAGGGCGTGGTGTCTTGCTGCGAATGCGTTCCCTGACCCGATGGCTCATCAATTCCCACTCAAGCAGGAATCGATCCGTCGATAAGCCAACTTGTAAGGGGTTGTTAACTGCGCCATAAATATCGCGGGCATAATGGCGCACAATGCCGCCCAACTTTTCGATGTTAAGGCTGGCGTTTTTGCCTAACAAGGGATCATAAGTCCAGACGATGAGATCGATACCCTGCCGCAGCATCTGGTCACGCTGGGCCAATTTCAACTTCATGCCAATCCCTAAACTCTGATAATTGGGCAAAACGCCCATCCGTTGAGAGAAAAGATAAAGCTTGGCGCCAGACATACCCAGATAGCCATAAACAAAGCCAACCAGGTTAGGCCCGTCATAGGCGCCTAATAATACACCTCCATTATGCGCAGATGATATCAGTTGGGTATAGGGAAACACCATAAGATCGGTAAATCCCCAGGTGGCACGCTGAATCTCGTGGCACTTCCGCAGATCGGTAAGCGTATTGATGGGGCGAATTTTTATAGTGGCTGCTGTTTTTTGGTTCAATTCCACTTAAGATTAATACAAAACTGAGGTTAATAATATAAAACAAATTAAAGGGTAGTATATCATTCTTAAACCAAGGCTGCAAGAAGAAAACGGTGCCCACGCCGGGCCCGGTTCATGTTGTTGCCGAGAGGCGTGCTTTACAATCGGGGGCAGTTGCCAACAAGTTTCGTATC
>JBFGLD010000077.1:0-10862 GCA_041576335.1 Anaerolineae bacterium
CCGAAGATGCCGTCGGCGGCTTCATGCAAATGGTGAATTATCGACGGAATCAGGAGATCTTAATGGAGGCGCCGCCCTCGGCGCCGGTCGAGTTCACGCCAAATGTCGAAACCGCCCGTTCGGTGATAGACACGGCGCTGGCGGCGGGACGAGAACTGCTAACCGAGCCTGAAGCGAAATCGGTCTTGGTGGCCTACGAGATTCCGACGGTCGAAACCCGAGTCGCCGAGACCTCTGCTGACTGTGGCCGGCTCGCTTTGCAAATGAAGCGCCCGCTTGCGGTCAAAATCGTTTCTCCGGATATTACTCACAAGTCTGACGTCGGCGGGGTTGCGCTCGACCTCGAAACGCCTGAAGAGGTACGCGCGGCGGCGGAAAGTATGGTCAAGCGCTTAAAGACCCATCGCTCCAATGCCAGAGTGACCGGCTTCAGCGTGCAGGAGATGGCCCGCCGGCCGGGCGCCCACGAACTCATTATCGGGGCGGCCACCGATCCTATTTTTGGACCGGTCATCCTGTTTGGTCAGGGCGGCACGGCTGTGGAGATCATCCGCGACCGGGCCGTGGCCCTGCCTCCGTTGAATATCACGCTGGCGCGCGAGCTTGTTGGCCGCACGCGTGTCTCCAAGCTGCTGGCCGGTTATCGGGATCGTCCCCCGACCGATATGACCGCCATTTATCTAACCCTGATCAAGGTATCTCAGCTGATCGCAGACCTGCCGGAGATCAGCGAACTTGACATCAACCCGCTGTTTGCTGACGACAAGGGCGTTCTGGCCCTCGATGCCCGGATGCGCCTAAAACCGGCCACCATTCCGGCTGAAGAACGCCTGGCCATCCGGCCCTACCCAAAAGAGTTGGAAGAACTCGTCACGTTCGATGGAGGTAAAGTTCTTTTGCGGCCGATTCGTCCGGAAGACGAACCGCAGCACCGGGATTTCTTTGACCAGCTCGACCAAGAAGACGTACGCATGCGCTTTTTCGCTTCAATTCGCCGGCTTGCTCGCACGGAATTGGCGCGCTTTACCCAGATTGACTTCAATCGCGAAATGGCCTTCATCGCTACCAGGATGAACAACCGGGGTTATGCCGAAACCTTGGGTGTCGTGCGCAGCGTAACAGACCCCGACAATCACCAAGCCGAATTGGCCATTGTCGTACGCTCGGATCTCAAAGGAAAGGGGCTCGGCCACATCCTGCTTGAGAAAATGATCCACTATTGTCGAAGCCGGGGCACCCGGGAGCTGGTCGGTGAAACGCTCCGGGTTAATCAGCGTATGCTGGCCTTAGCCAGAAAGCATGGCTTTGAGGTTCGGTCCATAAACGACAGCGAGACGGTAGAGATTCACCTGGACTTGTAGCTAATGTTTGTCACACTTTGTCACCCACATCTCAGGAGGTTCATACCATGAACGCATATAACCCCAAGATCACGCCCTGGCAAATCAACGAGCAGGATTTTCCTTATGGTGGAAGCTCAGATGAAAGGCTAATGTTCCTGCTCGGCTACGCCATTTTGGCCCCTTCAAGCCACAATACACAGCCTTGGAAATTTACCGTCGGCGGGAACGCCGTCCAAATTTTTGTTGACTCAACACGCTGGCTTAGGGTTGCCGATGCCGACCGGCGGGAGTTGTACCTCAGCGTTGGCTGCGCCCTTGAGAATCTGTTAATCGCGGCTGAGCACTTTGGCTACGCCTACCGGGTCGACCGCTTTCCCCAGCCCGGCAACGAGGAACTGGCAGCCCAGGTCAAATTCGAACCCCGGGAGCGAACATCACCTTTTAAGAATGGCGCCTTGTTTAGAGCAATTCCGCAGCGGCACACTAACCACCAAGTCTACAAGGAGCGGCCCATTCGACCGGCAGATCTGCAGCGGCTCAAGGCCTGCTGTGCCGAGGATGACATCTATATATATTTCACCAGCGATGTTGAGGTCAAACGCCAGATCGATACTTTGATCGTGCGGGGTGATGCTATCCAATTTGCCGATCCTGCCTTTCGGGAAGAGCTCGGTTATTGGATTGGACAGGGTGTATTTGGAACATCCTGGCTGATGTCTCACCTGGGGCAGTTGGCGATGTCCTATATTAATTTGGGCAAACCAACCGCTAAGAAAGACTCGGAACTGCTGATGAGCGCGCCGGTGCTTGCTTTGATTAGTTCAGCCGAGAACAGCCGAGAGGCCCAGGTCAGGTGCGGGCAAGTGTTTGAACGTATTTTCCTTACCGCGTTTAGTCTGGGTATTAGCGTCCAGCCTATGAGCCAAATCGTCGAGGTGCCGGAGCTGAAAGCTGACCTGAACAAGATCATCCCCCTCGAGGGAACCTTTCCCCAACATCCCTTTCGGCTGGGATACGCCGAACCGGAACAAGCCCAAACCCCCCGGCGGCCCCTGACAGAAGTCTTGACATCGTGAGCTTTTTACACAAATTCACCATGGAGATAGTTACCCGTTGTACGACCGGAGGACATAACCGTGTACAAAAATAAGCGATGGCACGAATTAACCTCGCCTCAGAAAATTGCCATTATACTTCTCGGCGCAATTCAGATTTCTTTGCTCATTGCCGCCCTGTGGGACATCCGGCATCGTTCGACCGACGAGATTAAGGGGAGTAAGGCCGCATGGGCCATGGTTTCACTAGTCAACTTTATCGGCCCTATGGCTTATTTTTCATTTGGACGAAAGCGCCTGGCTCAAGAAACCTAAGAGATAATTGATTTAGCTCCCCTTGAAGAAATCCGAGGCTGGTGACGAGCACCGGCCTACTGGTAAGCGAGGTTTGGACGGTATATTGAAATTCTTCGCATGCTGGCAGCCCCTGAGCCAGGGTGCTTGTGGATGGCGATTGTTTAGGTAATGACTCAGCCTCCACCCAGAATACGCTGTTTCTCTTGTTCAAACTCCTCCTCGGTCAAAACCCCGGAGTCGCGCAACTCGCCCAACTCCTTCAGTTGCGCAATCCGGTCGGCTGAAGTGCTGGCGGCCGCTGCCGGCGGTGGGGCAGCAGGTGCCGGCGGTGGCGGGGCAGCCGGCGGCGGGGCGTAAGCCTCGGGGGCTTGCTGCACCGCCATCTCATCCTGAAGATCGGCGATTTGTTCGTCCTGCATAGCCTCTGCCCCTCGGCCTTCGGCAACTTTCTTGCCGGCATAGTAGCCGGCGCCGCCTACGGCTGCCGCCCGCAGCAGTGGACGCCCGGTCCGCCGCCTCACGGCTCGTCTTGCCATTCGTCTACGAAACATGGTGAATCTCCTTATGTCTTAAATTGAATTTATTTGCTGTTCGCCTCGCCTGCCTCTAATTCGGCGACCACTTCGGCATGGGTCTCTGGATGGATAAGACCGCTCGCCACCGTTTGACCGCCGGCGGCTCTAACCGCCTGCTGCAAGCCAACCGCCCAGCGGTGCTCGAACAGCGCCACCGCCGCCGACGTGTTTGCCGGCAGTTCGACCGCCGCGGTGGCCACATCATCGGCTGTGAGCAAACCGTGAAACTCGCCGATAATTGGTTCGTATGCGGCTACTTCTTCTTCGCCCAGATCGCTAATTTCCAGCAAAGTCAGGTTCCCGGCCTCATCTTTGCTGATGAAAACCAGGTCCACCAGGCGGACACAACCCTGCTGTTCAATCTCAATCAGTTGGGGCAGAATTTCACCAGTAAAACGGTTGCCGTCAAACGCGATAATTACATATTCTAGGGGTCCGTACATAATTGTATGCTCCTTTCGTAAAAATAATTTAGGTCGGTATTTCATACCACAGGGTGCTATCGTTGTCCAAGGTAGCCATGGGCTTGGCCCACTCAGTGGGGGCGGGTCAACTCCGGCTGCCTGGCTTCAAACCGGATTTCCAAAACACCATTGCTCAGTTTTCCTGCGGTGGCCGTTCGTTTGGCCAGGGTCGTGGGTAAAATCATCTCCCGTTTGAAATTGCCAATAGTGATAAACATTTCATCACCGCGCTGCCGCAGACGCACCTCACTGTGGGATACAAAAGGTAACGGAACCCGCATCAGGTAGCTGCCGTCCTCGCAGTCGACAACTTCCTGTAATATCCCTCGATAATAAATCGCGCCGGGATCCTGCTCGCCAAAACAATCGGTGGCCAAACGGGAGAGCGCTTCCAGCCCAAATATCTCCTCGGCGTAATAGGGCACATACCACAGCGGCAGCGGCCGAAAATTGTCTTCAATCTGCTGCAGATAACCCTGCTGCAGCTCACGCCGTTTGGTGTAAAATTCGCCGTAATCGGCGGCTGCCGGCAGCACCCGATTGACGACGATGCTATCAACCGGATAGTTAAACAAGCCCAGGTAACTGATCGCCCGTTCTGCTTCCCGGATAACCATCTTCTCCGGCTGTAACACAACCCGGTAACTGCTGATCTCGGGATCACTGAGCGTTTTGCGCAACTCGGTCGTTGCTTCATCCAGCTTGGCCAGGGCTGCTAACAACTCAGTTGGCCCCTTCATTAGCTGCCCCGTCAGCGGCTTCATCATCCTCATCAGCCGGGTCTCCGACCGCCTGACGTGACCGGCATACCAGAGGAAGGTATCCGGCATCGTCAGCAGCCGGATGGTATCACCGGTTGGGGCGGCATCAATGATAACCCGCTCAAACTGGCGCTCCCGGGCTTGTTTGCTGATATGGAGCAGGCAGACCAGTTCATCCATCCCGGGAAAGGCGGACAGTTCATCGGCCACGACATTGCTCATGCCATTGTCGCGAATGAGGCCAGACACGTACGCTTGCAGGGTGTCCCAATAGTTGTAAATATCGGCCACGACGCTGATTTCCTGGGCCCACAGCTTGGGGGCAATTTCAACCGGGCTAGTTCCAACCGGCCTATCTAACGAGTCGGCCAGGCTGTGGGCCACATCGGTGCTGGCGACCAGCGTTCTATAGCCCAACTCGGCGCTGCGCAGCGCCGTCGCGGCGGCCACGGTCGTTTTGCCTACGCCGCCTTTGCCTAAATATGTAATGATCCGCATAAGGTTTCCTCGTATACCCTAACCCGGACTCGCCGGCTGATACCCAAAACAGAAACTAAGATCGACCCGTCCTTTGTCATCACAACCGGCGCATGACCAGGGAAATATGTCAGCGGTTTCGGTTGATATTCTTACCCAACGACCAAAAATTCAACGTCGAAGGGACGGTTAAGCAACACTCTGTTTCTTGCCGAAGAAGACCTGCCAGGTTTCCAAAGAGTCTTTCGTTGAAGTCATTTGGGAGTTTGGCAAAGAGTTTTGTCAAAAATCTAGTCGTAAACCTGGCAGGTCCGGGTTGCTACGCTTGCAGCTCTAGCAGACCTTTTAATCTGAGAAAATCAGCTTTAAGCTCTTTCTGAGCCTGGCGCGACACCAGAGGTTCGGCCAACTTAAATAAACCCGCGGCCTTGCCCTGGAGGGCAAAGCGCAGCCTGGTCTTATCTTTAGGAATGGGGTCGAAATCATACCTGGCCTGCATTGAAAGCGGCCCCGAGGTAGAGTTGACCACCAGCAGCCTATTCGGTTCATAGGCCGTGACCTCCCAGTGAAATTCAACTTGTTTGCCCGGAAACCGGCGCCGCGTCCGCGCGGTGGCCCCGACCCCGGCCACTCCGGTAGAGGTTATTTCAACTTCAAGAATACCCGAGCCCCACTTCGGGCTATTCTCAGGGTTGCTGACAAAGGCAAACACGTCTTCCACGGACCGGTTGATAATGACACTCGTCTTGGCCTTGATCATCTCGAGATCCTTGGCAGCGCCCAGCTCAATCCATAGCCGGTCTCAATTGCTACTGAGTCACCGTTCCGGCTTGACCCATCCGCTCTTCAACCTTCCGTCGAATGGCTCCACACCTAACGAAAAGGGGCTTCCCCGTAATCGCAATCGTGACCGTTTGCCCGGAAACCAGCGTCGTCCCTTTAACCCGCCCCAGGGGCGTCGGGACATAGAAAGTCCCCTTGGTTCCATTTTGATCGAACACCCCCCGGGCAGCCTCGATGATATCCCGGGCTTGGCTCACGAACGCTTCAGTGCTGCCTTGGACGGCGATATTGAACTTGCATTTAGCCATAGCTGCTAGTCAACCTCGCTGTTCGTCAAGCGGGCTGGGCAGCCTGGGCGGTGCTGCCGTTCGGTTTCATCTGATTCCGCCGCCGATATAGTTCAAATGCCGCCAGGAGCAACACCGGCCCGGGGATTAATTCAAGGCCCACGCCGTATACGATGGTCTGCCGGACCCCGAACGCGGTTAGACCGACAAAAGCCAACACCCCCAGATGAGCCTTCCGGCCGGTGGCCCGGTAGATCCGCGTATTCAGATCTTTGATGGCTTCGGTCAGCTTATCTCCCTCCTCCTCTCCTTCAGCCACCTCCGGAACCACGACTCCGGCAAGGACGTTGATATCTTCAAGAATGCTCATAATGCCCTCGTGGGTGTGGGTCTCGTGGTCATATTTAACCAGGACGCTGCCGGTCTGGGTATTCACGTCGACCGCTTGGACTCCCTCCTGGGCTTCGACATGCGCCTTGATCTTGGCCAGATGGTGGGGTTTACGGCTCTCCCGGTCCAGCCGAACCCGCGCCCGGCCGCGACTGGCGTGGACAACCTTGGCTTGATGAGTCACGCCATTTTCATTGGTGTTGTTCATTTTTTTCTCCTGCTTGCCGCTTGTCATTAGGGTCGCTCACCCTAACCATCGGTTTCTTAACCAGCTGGGGGCACGAACGATCTCGTAACCGGATCGTTCGTCCGCCTTATGACTTGCCCCGCTCATCTGCAACGATCACCCCTCTGTCACAGCAACTTCTACATCCCCGGATTCGAGCACTACTGGTTCGCCGCCGGCTTCGCCCATTTCTGCTCGCGCTTGGGCGACCAGGTCGGCCCAATTTTCACCCGTCGTCGAAAAAGCCTCTTTGGACCTATCGACCACAGCCAGGCCACCTTTCAGCACGGCCTTAGAGATATCACGTAGAACCGGCACTTGCGGCGCAACCGCCACGACGACGACTCCCAATGCTACACCTAAGATAGCTTCCATTATTTACCTCCGTTAAACATTATGATTTGATTAAATTGATTGATTTTAGTTAAAGCGAAATTGAACGTTGTCGGCACGGTTCGAGTCCTTTATTCGTCCATTGACCGGGTTAACGTTTCGCTCGCTAACACAAAGAATATCAGACCTCCTTCATTTGTCAATTGCCACCCTCCCGCAACTGACCTAGCGCGTTCACCAGACAGGCGATCTGCACCGTATTTCCATAAATCAGTCGACCCCAGCGCGTTGGTTAATCAGCTGCACGCGTTGCTGACGATGTCTGGGGCTAACCGCAGCCTTGACGTACACAAGTTTGACCAGCGGAAACAAACTCTGGATTTGCTGTTCGAGGTCATGGGTTACCTGTTCGATGGCGTGCGCCAACGTGTTTTCCAGAAACTTGACTCTCATATTGACCAACACATACTCCGGGCCCATGTGCAAGGTCGTGATCTCCTCGATCTCGCGGATCTCCGCGCAGGCGCTGACCAGATTGCGGATGCCCTGGACAAGCTCTTGATCGGCGCTCTCGCCGATCAGTAGATTTTTAATTTCATGGGCCAGCCAGAGCGCCGCCGTCACCAGGATGAGGCCGATTATCATCGAGGCCGCACCGTCGAAGTAGAGAATGCCCGTGACCTGGCTAAGCAGGATGCCGAAAAAGGCCACCACGATGCCAATCATGTCGGCGGAATTCTCAAAGATCAAGATGGCGATGGAGGGATCTTTGGCATTCCGAACGGCATCGAGGAAGCGGGCCTGTCCCTTAATTTGTCGAAACTCCCTGACCCCGACCTGCCAGGCCATGAACTCCAGCACCAGGGCGATAGCCAAGATGCCATAGTTCAGCCAGGGATGCTCGATTGGGCGCGGCTCAAGGATGTGCTGGAAGCCCAGATAAAAGGAGTAGAAGCCGCCCAGGGTGAAGACGATGATGGCGATCAAGCCCCAGAAGTAAACAGCTTTGCCCTGGCCGTAGGGGAAACGCTCGTCGGCCGGCATTTTAGCCTGCTGCCAGCCCAGCAAGAGTAGGGCCTGGTTCGACGTATCGACCAGCGAGTGTATTCCCTCCGACAGCATCGCCGCACTGCCCGTAAACGCTGCGGCCACGAATTTGGCCAGGGCAATGCCGGCGTTACCGGCCAGCGAAGCATAGATGGCTCTTTTGTTAGATAGTTCTCGCGATTCCATAGGCCCCATCATTTGAGTCTCACCGGATCACTAAAATCCGGCCAGAGTTCGAGTCTTTTGAGCTTTAAGCAAATGATCCAGTAATGAACGCGCCTCCGCCGAGGGCTGGAAGCCCCCGGCCTGTATGGATGTAAGCTGGTTTAAAACCGGTGCAGACGGAGCGATAAGCCTGATTGATCCGGTCTCATTCCTCAGCATTCTGCGACGCAGCCGCTATGAGTTCTTCTGCTTGTGACGGCCAGCTGGCGGGATCGATAGCTCTATAGCGAGCGCCGGCTTCGTTCAAAACTTCTTGCAGCCGATCCACATCGGTCGCGGCTAACTGGGCCAACGTTTGGATGCCGGCTTCGTTCAGCAAGCTCGCCGTTTTAGGCCCGATCCCTCTAATCCGGGTCAAATCGGCAGTACCCGGGAACGTCTGGTCAGCCGGAGCGCCAGACGTTGCCTCCGCGGCCGCTCCGGCTTGCGAGTCGGAGCGCTGGTCCCGTTCAGCCTGCACCTGCGCCATCAGATTTGCCCAGGGCTTCCCGGCCGTCGAGACGGCTCCGGCGGTCATCCCCGTCACGGCGATGCCACCTTTAACCACGGCCTTAGCCACATTACGCAGGACGGGCACCCTGGGGGCCACCGCGACCAGGCTAAGCCCAACCACAACACCTAGAAGTTCGAACATAGCTCCCTCATGCAATGTAAAACAGTATTAGATCTGGACTATGCCCCGGCGTCCGGGCTTTGAGGAGTTCTGCCCTCTATTTTAGCCTGCAGCTGGTCCAGTTGGGCTGTGAGATGATCCCGAACCCGCTGGTCAGATGCCTCCATCTGTTGGCGCATACTGTCCATCGCCTGGCGCATCTCGGCCTGGGTCTGGTTCAACTGATCGGTGGCCCGCTGCCAATCGGCCTGGGTCTCCTCGCCAATCCTGGTGCGCAGGTCCCGGCCCGACATTGGCGCCAGGAACACAGTTATTATGGCTCCAACCAAAAGCCCCACTGCAAAACTTATCATTGAAAGAACTGTAACATTTTGATAATCAGACATGGTTTTTTTCCTTTTCATTCAATAATTTTAATCATAGATCAATCAGGTCCGGATAAAGTTCCACGGCCACATAGGCAGCTTCTCGCTGGTCGTTCACCCCTAATTTCTGGTAAATATTCCGTTTATGATAATTCACCGTGGCCGGCGAAATATCGAGCCGCTCGGCGATCTCCTTGGTCTCTAGCTTTACGGCCAAGAGGCGTAACACCTCAAGCTGACGTTCAGTCAATTGTACGGGTGGATCAGGCCGGACAGATGAGAAGGGTTCTGCGGCCATAGACGCCGGGCGGGATGGGTCCTGCCCATCATCCTGGGATCCGGTTTGGGCAGCCCTATTTGGGCCGGAAGAGTCAGCACCAACCGGCGACGATGTTTCTGGCAGGAGTGGCCGTGTTGCCGGCTCTGCCCCGCCCTCACGCTCCCGGCCCAGCTTATGCCACTCAATCCGTTTGCCGAAGATAAGCCCTACCCGCTGGCCAACCAGCCTGCCGCCCGGGCCAAATACGGAGCCGACGCTGCCGGCCACCAGCATAGACGCAGATTCACCCACCGTGGTTTTCCCAAAGCGGTCCAGCCATTGGGACACACTCTCTTTCGGTTTCTTTAGAGCAGGAGTCCCTTTAGTGGACCGGGACTTGGCCATGTCTTCCCCCATATGCCCGCCCAGGGCTTCGCCCAGAACCGCGCCGACGACCCCGCCCGCGGGACCGGCAATGATCAACCCCACTGAAGCGCCCGAGGTCAGACCGACGATTTCGCCGACCCTTTCGCTGGTCTTCCGCTGCAGAAATCTGCCGGCGCTCGTTTTCTGTGATGGTTTGCCCGGATCCGATGGCACCGCCGGATCGGATGCTTCCGGTTTAGACGCCTGACCGGCTCGCTTCTTTTCCAGGTGGTCGTGAACGGCATCAACCCCAAGTTTCAGGCCCAGTACGCCGGCGGTAAACGCCCCCACTTCGGCACCGACGACAGCGCCGGCCGGTCCGGCGATGACGACCCCAAAGACGCCCCCCACGGCCCCGCCAACGACTTGTCCGGCCGTCAAGCCGGCTACGCCGCCGCCCACGACCCGGGGATCGACCGCAGCCCGAATCTGCTTGAGGGTATCCTTGGTGCCTCGTATGATTTTTCGGCCTTTGTTATGGCTTGAGCGCTTTGCTTTTTTTGCCATTAAGGCTGACCTATAATTGCGTCTACTCGCCACCCGCAGCCGTCACTGAACTCTCGCTGGGGCTACTTCACTATTTTGGGCTAATCGCGCCTGCATTCTGACGGCCTCGGTCAGGAAAAATGTAAGCTTGTCCCGGATCATAGTACAAGACACAATGTCCGGCTTCTTTGTGATTGCAATGTTGACCACCGAGGCACTGACCAGGGTGCACACCCCGTCAAATCGACCAACCTGCGTCGGAATAGAGAGCGAGATGTTGGGCAGATGACCCATAACCGTCCCCCCATTTTCAATAATCACCTGCCTGGCCATCTCCAAGAGTGGCAGCGGATCAAGCGGAAGTTCAAAATTGTATTGGCATACCATGTTAAAACCCATCAAAATTTAGTCCGTTATGACAGGGGTGTGGTGCCCATTGTGCCGATGGGA
>JBFGLD010000078.1:0-10861 GCA_041576335.1 Anaerolineae bacterium
GCCCCGGTCACAAAGCCGCCACCGGCCTCCGGCGGTAGACCCAGCACGTCCAGCAGCCAGGCCAAGGCCACGGCCTCCAGCTTCGCCGCTACCGGCGAGCTGACCACCATCCCGGAAGATTGGTCCCAGGCTCCGGCCAACCAGTTGGCGGTTAGGGTTGCCGGCAGCACGCCGCCGACGACAAAACCAAAATAGCGGCGCCCGGCCGAGGCCACTGTGGCCGGGGAGCCGATCTCGTCCAGCATAGCCAGGACCCTGGCCGGATCGGCCGGTTCGTCCGGCAGCGGCTCGTCAAAAGCCGTTAGCCGCTCCAGCGCTTCAGGGGCCGGGAACACGCGCCGCCCCGGTAAACCGGCCAGGTAACGGCCGGACCGTTCAGCTGCTATCCTTAGTAAATCGTCCATAAAGTCACCTGTATCGCAATATGAATCGGGTAAACTTGGCAGTATTTCAGATTTTCGCGAACTTCCGGGGCAGACCGTACAAAATCAAATTGACGTTAAGGGGCAGCGGACGTTGGGTTGTAATGGGCAGCCCACAGTTCAGCTGCAAACTCGAGGGTATCTTCATAACGATCTTCTTTACGTTTAGCCAGGGCCTTTTCGATCACTCCGGCAACGGCGCCAACTCGCTGCCGAAGGGCCGGCAAACCTGCGGGCGGGTCCTTGCAAATTGCCTTTTCCAGCAGCATGTACAGCTTTAATTCAAAATGGATATTGACCTCGAGGGCCCGCGCCTGCTTTTTCAGGTCCTCCAGATCGATGTAATGTTGGCCGGTCAGCATATGATACAACAGTTCGGCGGCTTGATAAACGTCGCTGCGGGCGTCCAGCTTCTCGCCACGAAATTGCTCCGGCGAACTAAAAAGGACCGTGCTCGGCTGAAATCCGACCCGGGTTAGGCCCAACCCCCCGGCCCCTTGGGGCACGTGCGCAATGCCAAAGTCGGTGATTTTTGGACGCCCATCCGTGGTCAGCAAAATGTTCTCCGCTTTAATGTCGCGGTGGATAATACGCTTCGAATGAAGCTTGGCCAATCCCTCGCAAATGCCGGTGGTCAGTTTTACGGCCTGCTCAATGGCGACTTTTCCTTGTTTTTCGAGTAGATCCTTTAAGCTGCCGCCCGGTAGGTATTCAAGGACCATGTAAATACGCTTGTTTTCTACGCGGAGAGCGTATACGGTAACCACATTGGGGTGTTCAAGTGCGGCACCGATCCGCGCCTCTTGCACGAAACGCTTAACAGTCCTTTCATCCCTAACCTTATCTAACAATAACTGTTTGACCGCTACCCTGCGCTCTAACATTCTGTCACGCGCCTCATAAACGGCGGCAAATCCGCCCTGCCCCAACAAGCGGATTATTTCATATTCAAACAGCCTTTGGCCAGGTTTTAGCACATGGTCCCTCCATAGATGCATTCCGACGTTGACTAAGCCTTGATTGCGATCAAACCGAATATGTGTCTTATAATTGTGCTAATTTACTATGGAATTTACAATAGGGCAACCGTAAGGGTCTGTCCAAAATAATTGGAAAAGGTCATCGGGGTGCAGGCAGTCTGCGCCGGCTGTTCTGCATCGTAATGAGTGGGGGGAAGTGAGGTCGGAGGCCCAACGCCAACGCCCGGAGCTGCGACAAACAGATGCAGCGGACCCCGGGCGTCTGAAAATTACAGTCTTTAATTTACGTATGGCTGAGCAATTATGCCAGCAGCAACGGCGAGGCTAATTTGTAAACCTCTTGAAAGTAAGAATACAGCCGCTCCTCGGCATTGGGATCGCCAACAATATCGACATAGTGCAGCATAGAACCCTGCCAGCCTTCGTCGTGCCACCGGGCCCCACCAGGCAGCGGATGATTAACGAGTTTATCCTTTTCAAAGGGCCAGGGATTAGAGTAGAAGTAAATTGGCTCGCCCGGATAAAAGCCGAAATTAATTTGCGAAGGATATTCCTGAACATCGCCATCATGTTCGGATCTCTCGACCCGCGTCCCAAACCACTCGAAGGCCAGATCAAAACCGTGCGGCCAGAGTTGAACCAGCCCCACCTCGCCTTCCAGGCTTGCCCGGTGTTTTTTGAGAATGCGGTCCGCCAGGAGCGCGGCCGTCAGGAATCGGTCGGCCGCATCGGCGCTGTACTGGCGCGGTTCGTCATTTTCGAACTTTTCGCGGGCGTATTCTGCCTTAAGACCCAGGTCGGCAACCGCAGCCAATATCTTGTTGCCCATATCGGTTGATGACGTTCCCCCGGTCATACTCCAGCGCTGCTGGTCGCCCTGACTCGTCGCCAGCACCACATCGTGCCGGCGCAGGTCCAGTTTTACCGAAAAGGTACCGCCGCCGGGCAGGGACATGCTATCGGTGGCCAGTCCGTCGGGTTGAACCTTCAAACTGATATGCCACCATTTGGGGTGGAACTTGGCGTGTGCTCGAGGCACAACACCTAATACATTGCTGTACAAATGTAATGTCTTTCGGGTGGGCTCCCAGCCGCTTAAGGGCGGGAAGACATTAGCTGATGACATTTTAAACCTCCATGTATCGTTAGTAATTTCATGTAATGTTAAACTGCGGGTTGGGGAGCCAAAGTCACCGCTTTGAACTCCCAAGTCTGAGTTTAGACCCCACAGAAAAGTCCAAGGGCGTGATCGATGCTCCAGGTGCAGCCGGCAAGTGGCACGTGCATAAAGAGGACGACTTCGCTGATAAGCATCGCCCAGTTTTGACCTTGTTCGCATTGATAGCGCGCCTAGCTTGTCGTCAAATCCCGCTTATCTACCGTAAACAGTTACGGCACGTTGACGACAACCCATTTCGGCAGGTGTCCTTCCGCCCGTTCCAATTTACGCTCAACGCAAAATGAACCCCTGCCGCAGCGGGTCCGTGGGATCGATCAAAAACTCGTGGCGGCCGGTGATATGGGCCGTGCCTTCGACCTCAGGGATGATGGCCGGGTGGGAACCAAAGGTGGTCGTCTCGACGATGCGGCCGGTAAACCTGCTGCCGATGAGACTCTCGATGACGATAGGCCGGTGGGGGCCAAGTTCACCGCGGGCGTGATGGATGGCTAACTGACCGCTGACGCCGGTGCCGGTCGGCGAGCGATCGACTTCGCCCTCGGCAAAAATGCAGATGTTGCGGCTGTACACGCCGTCGTTTTGGGGCGGGGCAACAAATATAGTGCCGTAAAGGAAGCTCAGATCCGCTTCAAAGGGGTGGGGAATGGGCCGGCCGGCCATTATTGCCTGCTTGATGGCCCGGCCTGTGTCGATCAGGTCCCGAAACTCGTCCGGCGTGCCGGCCAGGCCGACTGCTTCGGCCTGGACATAAGCGTAAAAGGCCCCGCCATATGCCAGGTCGTAGCGCACGCGGCCCAGGCCCGGCACCTCGACGGATTGGTCGAGGTCGACGACAAAAGATGGGACGTTGTGAAAGTAGACGCTCCGCACCTGCCCCTCGGCAACACGGGCGTGCGCGGTGACCAGGCCGGCCGGCGTGTCGATCTTGATTGTGGTTTCGGGGGTGGTCAGCGGCAGCAGGCCCGTTTCCAGGGCCACCTTGGTGATGGCGATGATGCCGTGGCCGCACATGGTGCTGTAGCCCTCGTTGTGCATGAATAGAATGCCAATGTCCGCCGCCGGGCTGACCGGGGGCGTGATGAGGCAGCCGTACATATCGGCGTGGCCGCGCGGCTCGAACATCAGCGCGGTCCGCAAATGTTCGAAATTTTCTTTCGCATAGCGACGACGCTCTAAAATTGTGGCGCCGGGCAAGTCGGGAAAGCCGCCGGTAATCACTCGAAACGGTTCGCCACCGGTGTGGGAGTCGATGGTGGTGATCCGCGTCCAATCTTCGGGCGGAGTCCAGTTGTTCATCATCATATACCCATAGCACTCAATCAACTGCGACGTGTTGACCATAGATTTTAGCTAATTGCCACAATTCGGGCAAAAGACAGCTGTCCAAGGTAGATAATCTGAAACCTTGGTTTAGCTGGGTCGAGAAGTCCTAGCCACCTGGCGGGGACAAAAACCGGTCATCTGACCAGGGTCAAAACTCGCTGTATGCCCGGTTCATCTGGAAAGTGCTTACCTTATAATTCTTACATACGAAATCAACTCGCTACTTTTCACTATGTTTGCCATCTTTAGAGAATAAAGGAGAATATAATGGAAATCTTTGACAAAGAAGTAGTTAAGACCAGGGAATGGTTTTCAAGCCCCCGCTTTCAGGGTATAACCCGGCTTTATTCCCCCCGCCAAGTAGTTGAACAGCGAGGAACGATCCGGCAGGACTATTCGATTGCGAAAAATGCCGCGGCAGAATTCTATGAGCTTTTACGAGAATTGTACGCTAAAGGAGAGTCTATTACAACATTTGGTCCCTATTCACCCGGTCACGCCGTTACGTTGAAACGGATGGGGATTAAGGGGATCTACTTAGGTGGATGGGCAACCTCGGCCAAAGGATCGGTGACTGAAGATCCGGGGGCTGATTTGGCAAGTTACCCCTTAAGTCAAGTGCCGGATGAAGCCTCCACCTTGGTCCGGGCCTTGCTTGCGGCCGACAAGAATCAGCATTTTGCCAGAGCAAGAATGACTGAGCAGGAACGAAGAAATACGCCTGTAGTAGATTACCGGCCTTTTATTATTGCCGATGCGGATACGGGCCATGGCGGCGATGCCCATGTCAGAAACTTAATTCGAAGATTTGTCGAAGTGGGCGTGACCGGATACCATATCGAAGATCAAAAGCCGGGTACAAAAAAATGTGGTCATCAAGGCGGCAAAGTCCTTGTCCCCGTAGACGAACAGATCAAAAGACTCAATACCGCCAGATTTCAGCTTGATATTATGGAGGTGTCGGGGCTTATTGTAGCCCGAACTGATGCGGAAGCGGCAACATTGTTAGATGGCCGTGGGGATGAGCGTGATCATCCTTTCATATTGGGTTCCACAAATTTAGACACGCCCGGCTATAAAGACTGCTATCTTGCAATTTTGAAGAGGTTTTATGATAAAGGTATAGAGGATATTAACGGTCATTTGCTATACAAAATATCTGATGCTGAATACGGTGCGGCTTACGCCTGGTTTGAAAAAGTAGGATTGACGTCCTTTATCGACGACAAGATTGAGACCTTGAAAAACGGTCAGAAAATAAGCCTCGAGAAGACATTGGACCAAGTTTCGAAGCAGTTTGTCCAAATATGGGAGGCCGAAGCCGGAACGAAGACCTATGGCGAAGCCGTCGCAGATTTGATGCAGTTTCATTCTGAAGAAGGCTTACAGTTTGATCTAACCGTTGATGGCTGGCTCGATTTTACCAAGCACACGTCGCTCCAGGTAGCCCAGGACAGGGCCAGGTCGATGGGGATCGATGCAGCCTGGGATTGTGAATTATCAAGAACACCCGAGGGCTACTACCAGGTCCGGGGTGGACTCGAATATGCCATTGCCAAATCTCTGGGCGTGGCCCCGTTTGCCGACATCATATGGATGGAAACTAAAACGGCAGATTTGGCCGAAGCCATGGAATTTGCTGAGGCGATTCATGCAATCTACCCTGAGAAGATGTTAGCCTACAATTTGTCCCCTTCCTTTAATTGGGACACAACCGGAATGACCGATGATGAAATGCGGGTTTTTCCTCAAGAGTTGGGCAAACTTGGGTTTGTTTTCAACTTTATCACCTATGGCGGGCATCAAATTGACGGGGTGGCCGCCGAAGAATTCGCCACGGCTTTAAATCAAGATGGTATGCTCGCCTTGGCTCGTCTGCAGCGAAAGATTAGACTGCTCGATTCTCCCTATAAAACCCCCCAAACCCTTGTGGGCGGTCCACGTTTGGATGCCGGGCTTATGGCTTCATCCGGACGCACAGCCACCACTATGGCTATGGGCAGGGGTTCCACTCAGGTTCAGCACTTGGTTCAAACCGAGGTTCCGCCCAAACTGCTCGAAACCTGGCTTGACTTCTGGGCCAAGCAAAACCGGATCGCCAAGACTTTGCGCGTTGAATTACGACCGCATACGGCTGCATCAGACTTATTAGAGTTGAGAGTTTTGGACGAATCTAGAACTAAGATGGGCAATATTGTCTTTGCAACTATTCAAGATCGGCGGGATCGACATATTCTATCCGTTAGGGATCAGAACACGTTTAATATGGAGTTTCGTAGAAAACGATTTATGACCTTGCTTCAATTATTCTTGATTCACCGCTATAAGATCAACTCAGTCCATTATGTGACTCCCACTGAGGATAACCTGAAGCAAACCGAAAAGATGAAGGCGTTAGGCATATTTGAGGAGGTCCATACTGAAATCGGTCATATCATCGTAGCTTCCGTCAATACGGAACACGTCAAAGTGCTGCTTAATACCGATGGTGATGAATTAGAGAAACTCATTCGCAAAAACTGAAGAGCAAAAGAATAGAAGATGCAGCATAAAAAATAAAACAAACACGATAACAGGAAATATGTCACCCATCAGGCATGATAGATTCACTTACATTTTTCAATAGTCCAATAAAATAATAAGGAAAACTGGAATACATAGGGCAAAAGCATTGTTTGTTAAATTTTGTCGCAAAAGGATGGCTGGTGCCGTCATGCTGGTGCTAACATCAGGGTTGGTGGCTGTCGTTTGGCTAATGGTAAACTCAGTCCAGGCCGAAGAATTACCATATGTCGACTTAAACCAACGCGAACCACTCCCTGTTGTTGCGCCGCATGAGGTCACCCCGCTGCGTCTGGCCGTAGCCGCCATTATTTCCCCCAGAGGCACCGCCCAAAGTTACAGCGGCCTGGGCACTTACCTGGAAGAGAAATTGGGGCGTCAGGTAAAACTGGTGCAGCGCCGCACTTACGCCGAGGCCAATGAGCTAATCAAGGCGGGCAAAGTAGATTTGGCCTTTGTGTGTACCAGCGCTTACGTGGCCGGACACGATGATTTTGGGATGGAGCTCTTGGTGGCCCCAAAGGTAAATGGCCAATCAGTTTACTATTCGGTGTTGATTGTGCCTGCCGACAGCCTGGCCCAGAGTATAGCTGATCTGCAAGGCCGTGTCTTTGCCTTTACCGACCCGATTAGCCACAGCGGACGAGTGTATCCAACCTATCTGCTGCAGCAATTGGGAACTACGCCTGAAGATTTTTTCGGCCGTACGTCTTTTACTTACAGTCACGATAAAGCCATTCAGGCTGTAGCCGAACGTGTGGCCGATGGCGCAGCCGTGGATAGCTTGGTGCTGGATTACGCCCTAGTTCGAGACCAGAACCTGGCCGAGAAAATCAAAATCATTCACCGCTCACCGCCATTTGGCATTCCTCCGGTCGTCGTTCCACCTACCCTGTCCGCCCGCCAAAAAGCCGAATTGCGGCAAATTTTGCTGGACATGCCCAATGATCTAAAAGGCCAGCAAATCCTGGCCGAGCTTGGCTTTGACCGCTTCACCGTGTTGGCTGACAGCGCCTACAACTCGGCCAGGCAAATTATTAATACTACGGAGTTAGAGCCGTGAGTACCTTTGTCGCTCGCCTTGGCCGTTACTCCCAACGCAGTGCGTCTTTAAAACGGCTGTGGCGTTGGACCGGCGGCGTCAGCATCCGCACCAAAATTCTGGGTATCGTTTTGACCCTAACCATCGTATTGGGTTTGGGCGTGACCTGGCAAGTACGGCTAATAATGAGTCTCACCTTGCTGGCGGAATTGGAAGAACGCGGTCAATCCGTGACCAGCGACCTGGCCGCCCGCGCGATAGATCCCATTCTGCTAAACGACACATTTGCGTTGCACGAACTGCTTACAGAAACCCTGTCCAATCACTCCGATATAGTCTACGCCTTTGTCGTTGACTCGCAAGGGCAAGTGCTGGCTCACACCTTTAACGACGGATTCCCGACGAGCTTACTAAGGCTAAACGCACCTGCCGATAACAACCATATCCAACAAAGGCTCTATCGTAGCAACCATGGCGCTATCCACGACTTCGCCGCCCCTATCTTCGAGGGTAACAGCGGCGTGATGCGCCTGGGCGTTAGTGAAGAGCGGTTGCAAAGCACCATCAATGCTGTCACCCGCCAGATGCTATTTACCACGCTGTTGGTTGCCCTGGCCGGCATTGTCGCGGCCAGTTTGTTGACCTGGCTGCTTACCCGCCCAATTTTACAGCTTGTCGAAACAACCTGCCGGGTCGGTCATGGAGATTTGTCTGCCCGCGCTCCCCACTGGGCCGATGATGAAATTGGAGACCTGGCCGATGCCTTTAACCAGATGGTGAGTGATCTTGAAGCAAGCCGGCAGGCCATCGCCGAAAAAGAGGACGCCCGCAACCGGCTGGTGGCTCAACTGATTCATGCTCAAGAACAAGAGCGTCGCCGCATTGCCCGCGACCTGCACGATAGCGTGGGCCAATCATTGACCTCGTTGATAGTTGGGCTTAAACTGCTCAACCAGGAGGACTCGTCCGACAATCTGGCCAGGCATACGGCCGAAATGCGCCGCGTGGCCGGCGTGACGCTGGAAGAGGTACGCCTGCTCAGCCGCCAACTACACCCCAGCGTGCTGGACGACCTGGGCCTGGCCGCCGCCCTGGAGCGATATTCGGCCGATTTTGCCGGTCATCATCCTGACCTGACAATTGACCTCCACATTGATCTGCCGGTTCGGCTGCCACTACCCATCGAAACGACGCTGTATCGTATTGTGCAAGAAGCTATGACTAACGCCGCCCGCCACAGCGGAGGGCATACCGTCAGTGTGCTGCTTACCCAACGCAATGGCCGGGTGCAGGCCATCATCGAAGACGACGGGCACGGTTTCAATCCTAACGTCGTCCGGCGCACCGGCAGCAGCGTGGGGTTACACAGCATGGCGGAACGGGCCGATCTGCTGGGCGGCAATCTCAATATCGAGAGCAGCGAGGATGGCACAACCATCTTTGTAGAGGTACTAACATGAGCAATTCTATCCACATTGTTCTGGCCGACGACCACGCCGTGCTGCGCGCTGGCCTGAAAGCACTGCTTAATGCCGAGCCTGACATGGAAGTCATCGGCGAAACCGGCGGCGAAGGCGACTGTGTTGGCGATATCGTCAGCCAGAACCCCGACGTGGTGCTCCTTGACATCAATATGTCCTGCTGCAACGGGCTGGAGATTTTGAGCGAACTTAAGCAGCAGTTGCCCCAAATCCGGGTTCTTATATTGACTATGCATGACGACGCCCAATACCTGCGGCAGGTGCTGGCCGCCGGCGGGGCCGGTTACGTGCTAAAAGAAGCCGCCGATACTGAACTGCTCACCGCTATCCGCACCGTTTACAACGGCGGTATTTTTCTGCACCCGGAACACGCCAAAATCCTGCTGGAAGATACGCTTAACCAGGCTCCCCCGGCCCCGGCCGCCGATGACCCGGTCTCTCGACTCAGTGACCGTGAATTGGAGGTGCTGCGTCTAATTGCTCTGGGCCACGCCAACAAAGAAATCGCTAGGGTGCTCCACCTCAGCGTCAAAACGGTGGAAACCTATAAAGCGCGGGTGATGGAAAAACTCACCTTAAAAAGCCGAGCGGCTCTGGTACGCTTTGCCTTACAGCATAGCTTGCTGGACGAGGCAAAACTCTGATATTGTCAGGGAATTCCCCGACAACTGCTTCCTATTTTCCCCACAAAGTTAAAAATATTAACGGGATTCTCCTGCTACAAACTATTTGTGAAGCAATGTACAATAAAGATGCTTCCGAGCCTGGTTCCCTACAGGCATGGTGTCTATGGGAACAGGACCCTGCCTAAATGAATGCGGCCGGGTGGCCGGGGAAACTCGGCTGCCTTCCGATGTCCAAATGAAAAATGGACGGACTTGAAAAGGAGGCTGTCTCCACCAAGGAGAGAGCTTCTTTTTGTATTTTGGCAAACGACCATCTGCAATTTCAGAATTCATCCGAGACATCTCAACAATGAAAGGAGGTAGAACTCAGATGAAAAAGCAAGAAGAAAAAACTGGTGTGGCAACGAGGCCCATACCCAGACGCACCTTTCTAAAGCTGACCGGGGTAGCAGCGGGGGCTACCCTCGCGGTTGGCCAGAGCGCACTGCCGGGGTTAAGAGCCTTTGCGGAAACCGCGCCTGCGCTGTTGGTAGGGGAGGGTGAGTGGCGCCCTACCACTTGCCAAGGCTGTACCTCCTGGTGCGCTAAACAGGTTTATGTGGTCGATGGCCGCGCCATCAAAGTGAGAGGCAATCCAAATTCTATGGTGAACGGAGCGGCCAGTTGCCCCCGGGCGCATTTGGGATTGCAGCAAGTTTATGATCCGGACCGGGTCAAAACCCCCATGAAGCGCACTAATCCAAACAAGGGGCGCAACGAGGACCCGCAGTTTGTGCCCATCACTTGGGATGAGGCGCTCAACACTGTTGCCGACAAGATTATAGAGTTGCGTGATAATAACGAGACCCACAAGTATATGCTAATGCGGGGCAGATACTCCTACATGCGGGATATCATCTACGACCGCATGACCAAAATCATCGGCTCTCCCAACAATATCTCCCACAGCGCCCTGTGCGCCGAGGCAGAGAAGTTTGGCCCCTACTACACAGAAGGGGAGTGGGCCTACCGGCAGTACGACGTGCTGAATACCCGCTACATTCTGCTGTGGGGGGCTGATCCGCTGTCGGCCAACAGGCAGGTTTCTTATTACCTGAGCGCCTGGGGCGATGCGATGGATCGGGCCAAAGCAGTAGCGATAGACCCACGACTATCCGCCACCGCAGCCAAAGCGGGTGAGTGGATGCCCATTAAACCCGGCGAAGACGGCGCGCTGGCGGTCGCCATTGCGCATGTGCTGCTGAC
>JBFGLD010000079.1:0-10811 GCA_041576335.1 Anaerolineae bacterium
AGATCATGTTGGAGGCGAGTGGGAAAAGGTACGGTCCTTGTTAGGTGGTAAAGGCGCCAATTTGGCCGAGATGACCCGCGTCGGTGTCCCCGTTCCGCCAGGCTTTACCGTCACGACCGAGGCCTGTAATGCCTACTTGGCTGCCGGTCAAAAGTTTCCTGAGGGCATGTGGGAACAGGAACTTGAAGCGCTTAGGACTGTAGAAAAGAACACGGGAAAAAACTTCGGCGATCCGGCCAATCCGCTGCTGGTGTCATGTCGTTCGGGGGCCAAATTTTCAATGCCGGGGATGATGGATACAGTGCTCAATATCGGTATGAACGATCGAGTTGCCGAGGGCATGGCCAAATTAACCGGCGACGAGCGGTTTGCCTTCGATTCGTACCGCCGTCTGATTCAGATGTTTGGCAGCGTGGTCATGGGTATAGCCGACGAACCGTTTGAGGAGGTGCTGACCGAAGCTCGGCTAAAGGCCGGTGTGGATAACGACTCCGATTTGACGGCCGAGGATTGGAAAGCCGTAACTCGGGAATTTAACAAAATCTTTAAAGCCGAGACAGGGCGTGATTTTCCACAAGACCCGCTGGAACAAATCAAACTGGCAACTGAAGCTGTATTCAAAAGCTGGAATGGTAAACGAGCCATCGACTACCGAAACGCGGCTAAAATTTCACACGATTTGGGGACCGGCGTAAATATCGTTACGATGGTCTTTGGCAATATGGGTAACGGCTCGGCCACGGGCGTGGCCATGACCCGCAACGCAACCACCGGTGAGATTCATATCGAAGGTGATTACCTGACCAATGCCCAAGGCGAGGATGTGGTGGCCGGGATTCGTATCACCAAGCCCATCGAACAACTCAAAGCCGAGATGCCCAAAGCCTATGGCCAGTTTGAGGAGATTGCCAAAAAGCTGGAGAAGCATTACCGCGAGATGCAGGATGTTGAGTTTACAATTGAAAATGGCAAACTGTGGATGTTGCAGACTCGCGATGGTAAACGCACGGCCCAGGCTGCGGTGCGTATTGCCGTGGATATGGCCGAAGAGGGGCTTATTTCCAAAGAGCAGGCCGTTATGCGGGTAACTCCGGAGCAAGTGGATTTCTTTTTGCATCCACAATTTGATGTTGAAGCCAAACATGCAGCTATTGAAAAAGGTAATAAGTTAGCCACCGGCTTAAATGTGTCACCCGGAGCAGCGGTAGGTCAAGTTGCGTTTGATGCCGACTTGGCCGAAAAATGGGCCAAGGAGGAGGGTAAGAAGGTAATTATGGTCCGGCCCGAAACAAAACCGGATGACGTCCATGGCATGCTGGCCGCCCAAGGTATTTTGACCAGCCGGGGTGGCCGTACCAGTCACGCTGCACTGGTAGCTCGCCAGTTCGGCAAGCCGGCTGTTGTCGGTGTCGCTGCCCTGGATATTGATATGGTCAATCGTCACATGACCGTAGACGGCCGGATTATCAAAGAAGGGGATTGGGTCTCTATCGACGGGACGATCGGCGAAGTTTTCGCCGGGCAGCTTAATACACTCGTGCCCGATATCAATGATCCCTACTTAATTAAGCTCCTTTCTTGGGCCGACGAGGCTCGCCGCCTGGAGGTTTGGGCTAACGCTGATTACCCACAAGATGCTAAGCGAGCTCGGGAATACGGGGCGCAAGGCATCGGATTATGCCGAACTGAGCATATGTTCTTTGAGTCAGAACGCTTGCCCCACGTGCAGAAGCTGATCTTGGCTGCGGACGATGAGACGCGTAAAGAGGCTCTTGATGCGCTTTTGCCATTCCAGCGGAATGATTTTGCCGGCCTGTTTCGGGTGATGGACGGCTTGCCGGTTATCATTCGCTTGATCGACCCGCCCCTGCACGAATTCCTGCCAGCCCGCGAGGATCTGCTTCGGGAGGTCACCGAGTTAAAGATTACCGGGAAAGATCCGCAAGCCCTGGCCGAAAAAGAAACGATGCTCGATGCCGTTGAAAGAATGCATGAAGCGAACCCCATGCTTGGCCTGCGCGGGGTGCGCCTGGGCATCCACCTGGCAGCCTTAACCCGCATGCAAGTGCGGGCTGTTTTTGAGGCAGCCTGCCAGGTAACCAGAGAAGGGGTAGATGTGCACCCTGAGGTGATGATACCCTTGACCAGCCACGCCAATGAGCTGAAAATTCAGCAAACCACTCTGGAAGAAGAAGCCAAAAAGGTTATGCAAGAGCAAGACCTAACCGTCAAATATAAATTTGGGACGATGATTGAGATCCCTCGAGCGGCGCTGACGGCCGATGAAATGGCCACGTATGCCCAGTTCTTTTCGTACGGTACTAACGACCTGACCCAGACCACCTTTGGCATCTCGCGCGATGACGCCGAAAAGGGCTTTTTGATAGAATATATGGAGCGCCAGATCCTGCCGGAGAACCCCTTTGCCAGCATCGATGAGAACGGCGTAGGTAAGCTCATGGAAATGGGGGTTAAGTTGGGCCGCCAGACCCGTCCAGATATGGAAATAGGTATCTGCGGCGAGCACGGAGGCGATCCAAAATCGGTCCATTTCTGCCATAAAATCGGCCTCAACTACGTGAGTTGCTCACCCTTCCGCTTGCCCATTGCCCGTCTGGCCGCAGCGCAAATAGCCTTGAAAGAGAAGGGCGTCACTGCCAAGTAAAACCACCTGATTACAAGGGTTTCAGCCAAGTCCGGTAGCTCCTGCTCAGAGCATATTCTCACTCATATGTTAACCGACTTTGCTTCAGCCCTGACCTGATCAGGGCTAGGAATCAAAAAAGGAGTTCCACCTTAGGCTGGGGCTCCTTTTTTTCGACCTGGGCAATTTTGATTACTCAACCAGCGCTTTTGCCGCAATGGCCGCGCCAATAATGCCGGCTTCATTTAACATTTCGGCCGGCACAATATCGGCTCGCGTGTGCAACAAGGGCATGAATTTCTCGTGCTTTTTGCTAACCCCACCACCAATTATGAACAAGTCGGGCGAAAATAGCATCTCCATACGTCCCAGGAATTCATCGACACGCTTGGCCCACTCTTTCCAATTTAGCTCTTCTTCTTTGCGAAAACGGTCAGCGGCCCGGTGTTCGGCATCTTTACCCCGGACTTCCATATGCCCAAATTCGGTATTGGGTATCAATCGACCGTTCACGAAGATTGCACTGCCAATGCCGGTACCAAAAGTTAACATAATTATAACGCCCTTTTGGTCCCTGCCTGCTCCAAAGTGCATCTCGGCAATCCCGGCTGCATCAGCGTCATTAATTAGGAGCGTTGGGCATTTCGTTTTGTCGTGCAATAATTTTTCACCATTCGTCATAATCCACGAATCATCGACATTAGCCGCCGTGTAAACGACACCCGCTTTAACAACCGCCGGAAACGTACAGCCAATTGGGCCAGTCCAGCCAAAATGCTTAACAATTTTAGTCACAACATCTCCAACGGCATTGGGTGTAGCAGGATGAGGGGTCTTGATGCGGTGCCGATCTCGCGTCAAGATACCGTTTTCAATATCCACCAGCGCGCCTTTAATGCCAGAACCGCCAATATCGATTCCTAAAATTTCCATGATTCCTTTCTCTTCGATGAAATGACTTCAATATAATTAGAATGGTTTTCAAGAAAATTGTCTTAAAGCGGACAGGCTCTTTTCAGGAACGGATTAATAGGCTGCATGTGCAGCGCAATCCAAATCTAAGGGTTTGTAAGTGACTGTCTCTCACTTTCGCTTTGCGAAGGTGCACTCGATTGAAATCCACAAATGTGACCACAATATGTGGTAGCCAACCCGGTTTACTCGGCCATATTTAGCAACCGTTCTATTTTAGCGTGAAATAACGATAGGGGCAAGCCTAGCCTTCTCTGTTAAATGCTTGAAGGAATCTTTTGCAATAGAGTATAATATCAAGGCTAATTCTGTCAATCGTTTAAGTAATTGCAGCTCAATTCACGTTTTATGGACTCTTATGGGTGAAAGCAATTAAAAGACAAAATATCATCTTGATATTCTTGATACTCGCGGTGCTCTCGCTCATAGACCGCAGTTTTAGCATTGGACAACCGCCGCCGATTCTTGCAGCCCAGTCTACCCGCGATACGCTACCGACCCGCACGCCAACGCCTCGTCCGGCTGCGATTGCAACCGTCGCGCCCACGTTAACCCTGCCCCCTGTCTCCCAGGTATGGATAGGTCGCATAGTCAGTAACACCCTGGGTGTAACCCAAGGCGACGGCTCAATTTTTCGGGTCAGGGTGGATGGCTTAGCCGGCATTCCCATTGAGTTGCGCAGCGACGATGAACTTATTACGGCCGAGTCGGGCAGCAAGCCGGAATATGGCCCCTACACAGCCGAGTTTGCTCCGGTGACCGAAGGGACTTGGATGGTAACTGTCCCCTCATTGGGCGCGAGTATCGAAGTTGCAGCTGATAATTACAATTTAGCCGTTATCGAATTTGTGCAAGTGCCCGCACCCGAAGCTACCCAAGTTGCAGCACCTACCGCGACCGCGATGTCGCTTGACGGTCAAATTTGGGAAGGGCGACTGGTCAGCGAAACCACGGGGCATGGCGTAAAATTTGCGCGATTGTTGGTTCAAGTTTTTGGACGGAACGACCAACCGGTGCGCTTGTCTACTTTGGCTAATGTTATCAACATAGCCAATACGGGGCAGAAACCAGATGAACTGGGACCCTACATGGTTGAGTTCACCGGCTTGACGCCGGCTCAATATATTATCGAGCCATTGGGGTTAAATGTACGGTTCGACGTGGACTTAAAAGCCAATATCGTGACCCAAGTTGAATTCAGGTCGCTGCCACCATCTCCACCCGCCACAGCTACGCCGCTGCCTCCGTCGCCAACGGCAGTTACCCTTTTGCAGCCAGCAAACACCGCCGTTCCAAGCGCTAGCCCGCCACCGGCTACGGCGACCTCAATCCCAACCGAAACGCCCACCCCGCCACCCTCGCCCACGCCAATAACCCGCTGGCTGGGCACAATTGCTTTGCGTGACAAAATCGAAAGCGAGTTACCTGTGATTTTTGTTCAGGTGTCGGGTGTCGAAGGGCTGCCGGTTAAGCTGCGTGCCGTAGATAACGCGGTGAATGAGCGGCGCTGTGTTACCGGCCAAAATACAACCGAGCGAGATATGTGTGCATTCGATAAATTGCAGCCTGGCCGGTACACGGTTTCTCCCGAAGGGCTGGGACTGAGTTTGCCGGTTTCCGTGGATGAAAACGAACGCGTTTTGGCTGCCTTCGATTTGCACGTGTTGCCGTCTGGGGTCACGGGTTGGCAGGCCCGCATCCAAAATAATACGAATAGTATTCAAGGTGAATTTACCACGGACGGCGTGATTAGGGTCCGGGTAGACGGGCGGGTGGGTCAAATAGTCGCTTTGCGTTCTGTGCGCGGCACGGAAAAGTTGTGTGAAGTTGCGCTAAATCCGGTATTGGGCGGATTAATCTGCGAATTTGATGGCTTGGGACCTGGAGTCTACTCCGTTGAAGCCCTGCACACGGGGGCCGGCCAGCGCATCTTTGTCGATGGCAAGGGGCAAGCCGAAATAATTTTTTCGCCAAATGCGACATATGCGACCCAGGTCTTATCGCAAACGCCACCGATTGTCGGGCAAGGAGCCCAGCCGCGTCGTGCTACGCCGACGGTGACACCGACTCAAACCGTTACGGTTACCAGTCAGCCAACACCCAGCCCAACGCCTGCCCCTCGTAACCCGACCTCCACCCCGACTCCGTCGCCAACAGTTACACCGACCCCAACTCCGGCGTTTGCCTGGCAGGCGCGCGTGATAGAGCAGGTTGACGGCGTGATCGGCACCATCGGCGTGCGGGCTGCTGGTCTCAGAGATCACCCGGTCATTTTACGTAGCGGTGGCTGGCAGAGTCCAGTTCAACTTACCGGCACCAAGCCCGAGTTGGGCGAATACGCCACCGAATTCGGTGGCTTGGCTCAAGGAGAGTATGTTGTAGAGTTGGTGGGGTTGGCTGAGTTAAAAGTGGATCTCGGCCCTAATCAATTTGTGTTGGTGGAGTTTCGGTACGATTTGGTCAAGCCGTCGCCAGATTAGTCGGGGCAAAGAGATTAGGTTGAATGGAGCCACGATCTGACATGGCTCGTTCTCTATTCCTCTTCTGGGAGGTTTATGTCTGAGCCTTCATCATCTTCATCCTCATCTTCCCAACCGATGATCCAGACACACGCCCCGGCCAGTAGGACGGTTGTAATCACCAAAGCGGTCCATTGACCACCGGTAAAGCCCACATCCCTCGCAGACCATACCAAGATGATGACCATGCCAATGGCCAGGGCAATCCATGACGTGATTTGAGGATGACTCCCGGCAAACTTCTTAATCGCTTCCATCTACCACCTCAAAAACCTCAAGCAATCGAAAAAATATGTATTCAATGTGGATGTTTTGCTAACCTGTGTAACACGTTAGGCATGACCCGTAACCTAACCTCGATTACTTTCACCAGGCCCGCATAGTTTAGTAAGCAAGTTAAAGCCATCGCCTACATCGGCACCATAATCCGCTGCTCGCGTAGTTTTTTGTAAAGCAATATAGTCTCCTCCGGCTGCCACTCTTCGGCGGCGTCTTTCCACATGTAGCCCAGATTTTTACCTTCGCTCTGTTCGTAGCCCTGGCTCTCGAAAAACTCAATCGGCTTGAGGCCCGCCTGATTGGCGACAAACGCCATGGAGACCTCACACGACAGTTGGGTCACTTCGTCATGGATCATGTCTAACATTTTTTTGCCAACGGTTGGCCACAAATTTTCGCGTAGCACGTGAAAGTCCTGCAAACCGGCAATGAGATTTTCAGTTTGCCAACCAGCTATGCCGACCATATGCTCTCCGGCCAAAGCCACGATATAAGCTCGAGAGAATAGCGCTTCCATCATTTGATTCAAATCCGGTTTAATTGTACCCTTGGTGCCATTTAAAATCAGGGTGGCCATTCCGTCCAAATCATGGCGTTTGGCCCGCCGGATAGTGACAGTAGTCACGTCGATCTCAGCGGTCGCCGGAGTGGCGGTCGGTGTGGTCGGTTTAGTTATGGGCGCTTCCGGCACGAAGGCTTTTTCTCGGGCAAGGGCGATATACTGCCGTTTTACGAAATTCCAGGTTTTAACTAAATCGCCACTATTATCAACAACCACATCAGCCTTAGCCAATTTATCGGCGGCAGGCGCTTGGGCTTTGATGCGCTGTTTGGCCTGTTCCGGCGACATTTTGCGGCGTTCAACGAGCCGTTTCAACTGTAATTGCGGCGGGGCAGCTACAACCCATATCGAATGACACTCTTCGGCCAGCCCGGACTCGAACAACTTAATGGCTTCGAAAGCTACTACCGGAGTTGGCGCTTCACGAATCCGCCTTAAGATTTCCTGGCGCACCGCCGGATGCGTAATCTGCTCTAACTTGGTCAGCCCTTCCGGCATCATAAAAACAATTCTACCCAGTTTAGGACGGTTAATTTGTCCTCGCTCGTCAAGAACAAATTTGCCAAACTCATCGACAATAGCCTGAAATACCGGGCTCCCCGGGTGCATAAACTGGTGTACCAGTTTGTCAGCATCGATAACGGTCGCACCCAATTCCTGCAGCATGCGCAGGATTAGGCTCTTGCCGGTGGCAATGTTGCCGGTCAATCCAATGACTATCTTATCTGCCATACGTCTTCACTCCCCCTTTTGGATGAAGGTTTGAGGGCATTCAGGATGCTTCCAGTTCAGCCCACTGGCTCAGTAACTCATCTAATTTGGCGGCGGTATCTTGATACTCCTGCCCCAATTTTTGAAGTTGGACAATATCTTGAGCGTAGCTGGCATCCTCTAATTGTTGGGTTAATGCGGCCAACTTGGTCTCAATCGCCTCAATGATAATTTCAATCTCGGCAACCTGTTTGGCTTTTTTTTCGGCCTGTCGCTTTTCGGCTTTGGCCTGCTCGCGGCTAAACTGGCTTTGAGTTTTAGCACCGGTTGATTTTTCATTGGTCCCATTGGCGGCGACCTGCATGTTATTCACCTGGCGGGCTGCCAGATAAGCACTGTATCCGCCTTCGATGATCTCCACAGTTTGGGTTAAGGGATCCAAAGCCCAAATATGCGTCGCCACGGCGTCGATAAAATAACGGTCGTGCGAGGTTAGTAGAATGGTTCCGCTAAAGCTGCTTAAGCCGCCTTCTAAAATCTCTTGAGATGGAATATCAAGGTGGTTAGTGGGTTCGTCAAGGATAAGAAAATTAGCCCCGGTTAAGGTTAACTTGGCCAGCGCCACGCGACTGCGCTCTCCACCTGAAAGGCTCTTAATCGGTTTGAAGATATCGTCGCCTGAAAAAAGAAAACGTCCCAGGTAATTGCGTGCCTCGCCAATTGGTCTATTTTCTACAGATAAAATCTCATCCAGTACGGTTGCTTCGAGATTTAAACTGGCGTGGGTTTGAGCAAAATAACCAGCCTCCACCCCGGCGCCGAAGCGAACGGCTCCTGCCTGGGGCGTAAGCTGCCCTAGGATAGTCTTGATGAATGTCGTTTTCCCGGCTCCGTTGGGGCCAATTAGCGCCACCCGGTAACCGCGCCGGATCTCTAAATCGGGGCAGGCAAATAGTGGTTCGTCTCCAGGATAGCCGACAACCAAATCGTGTGTGGCCACGACCAAATCTCCCGAACGTAGCGCAGATTGGATCGGTAGGTTTAAGGTTTTGTGCTCCCGTGGACGCTCTAATGTCGGCATCCGTTCAAGACGCTTTCGCCGCCCCTGCGCTTCTTTGGTTCGCTGTCCGGCCAAATTCCGGCGTATAAACTCTTCCTCTTTAGTAATAAATTCCTGCTGCAGCTCGTACTCTTTAAGTCTCCGTTCGAACCGGTCCTCTCGCTGCGAGACGTAGTGAGAAAAATTGCCTCGATATGTCTCGATACTGCCAAACGATATTTCCCAGACTCGGTTGGCGACCGCATCTAAAAAATAGCGGTCGTGTGAAACCACGACAAAGGCACGTGACCAGTTTTGTAAATAAGTTTCCAGCCACTCAACCGAGGCCAGGTCCAAGTGGTTGGTCGGCTCGTCGAGAAGCAGCAAATCGGCCTGCTCCAGAAGCAGTCGGGCTAAATGAGCCCGGCTTTGCTGTCCGCCGCTAAATTGAGCCAGCGGCGTATTGTAATCATCGGAATTAAAGCCCAATCCGGTCAAAACCTGGTCGATGGTTAGCTCGTAGCTGTAACCACCGGCGTGCTCAAAGCGAGCCTGCAGCTCACCGTAGGTTTCGAGTAAATGATCGTGGCGTCGTCGATCCTGCTCCTTAGCCAGGGCTGCTTCAAAATCTTTAAGCTCAGCTTCTTGTTGGCGCAGCGCCACAAATGCATCCAGAGCCAAATTCCACAGATTGCCCTCAGTCGACGCCAAAGAAGCGTGCTGCGCCAAGTAGCCAACGCGCAGCGCTTTGGCCCGTTGAACTCTGCCTGCCGTGGCTAGTTCCAAACCTGCTAAAATTCGCAGTAACGTCGTTTTTCCCGCGCCGTTGGGGCCAACCAGTGCGATCCTGTCGTTGGAATTGATCGTAAGATTGAGGTTTGCGAAAATGTCCTGTCCGCCGAAGTACTTTCCAAGGTCAAGAACTGTCAAAATTGTCATCTTGAAGGATTTATGTCGTCAGTCGTCACTTTTCTTAAGGCACTAAAACCAAGATTTCGACCCGGTTGCGGCAATTATACCATAATGAGCAAGAGGGGAAAAGCCTTGACCGTCAATTGGACTCTGAACCTAGCTCCGGCGTAGAGGTATAAAGCCCTGATCCGGTCCCAACTGATCGAATTGGGTCTTGAGCATATCGCGCTCGACCGTTTTGCGGGTGATTTTGTGCGCCAGCTCGGCAGCCAATTCTGCCAGCAAATCACGTCCCCGGCGGTGGGCCGTTTTGACTTCCAGGCTTAACTGCACACTGGGGCGATGGATCAGATGGCGCAGTTCTCTCTCTATTTCACGCAGACGACGCCGACAGCGGCCAAGTTCGGCTTTTAGAGCGCCTACGACTTGCGCTTCGGTTTGTGCGGAAGAGACCTGCCCAATATCGATTATACTTTCAACTTCCCGCCCTAATACCACCAATTCCACGAGGCTGCGCGCCGCATAGGCATCGTTGATAGCCGCCATCTTGTGGGTGCGGTGGACTCGGTCCGCTTCGTCGTTAGCCAAATCTGGATGAAAGCGGCGGGCCAACTGGCGATACAGCCGCTTGATTTCGGCCTCGCCGGCAGGGCTGGGTGGTTCGGGGGGAGGTGTGGGCGCTGTTGGCGACGGCTTTTGCCAGGTGCGCCGGTATTGTTCTGCAACGGGTAGATGGGCGTTGCCAAAAATTTTTCGGTTGCGATGCATCTGTATCCGATCGTTATAGCCCTGGATTTCGGCGTCCAGTCTCTCCAAGTTATCCGCTAAATGACCCACTTTTCGCTCAAATTCAAGTTCAAAGGCATTGATTTCAGCCAGTCGATCGGCTAATTCAGCTTCAGCGTCGACAAGTTCATCGTGGATTTCGGCCAGGGCGGCCCGCAGTTGGGTCAATTCTTCAGACATAGCACTAGAGAGATTCATGGTTTTCGAATAATATTTGACATCCTACCAGACTTAACCATTTAGACAAAATGATCCGCTGCAAAAAAGCGCGCAGCAGGGCAGCTGCGATCCTCGGTCCAGGTTCGAACCGAAGCGGGTCAAAAACTTGAAACGAAGGTGCATTTTACTGAGTTTATCTAAAATGTGATATACTGGGTAGCGCGTTGG
>JBFGLD010000080.1:0-10753 GCA_041576335.1 Anaerolineae bacterium
AACCGTGACCGTGCCGCTGCCGGCCTCGGCCTGCGGCCCACCGGCTTCCTCCCGCTGTACCGGCCCGGCCTGGGCCGGCGAGCCGGGTTCCTGCTTGAGGCGCAGCAGGGTCGCCCGGTCGAGCTTGAGCGTACCGTGGTGGTTGGGTTGGGTCAGCACCCGCTGCACGGCCTGGTTGCCGATTTGGTGGTGGAGTTGGGTTAAGTCTGGCTGAGGTCCAGGTTGACCGGCTGTTCGTTCCTCGTCCCGCATACGGCGGCGTTTTTTTATGCCTTTTTTGTTTAGTGTAGATGTTTTTGACTTGGTCATCTATGGTGATCACGGCTCCTTAATTGCTTTTACTTTTTCTTCCTCCGCGACTTCTTTATTAATGTTGTCAATCATCGTGCTTAAGACATGTTCATTTTCTGCGGCTCTCAGTGTTGCCTCGCTTTGCCTAATGGCTGGATTGGGATGATGTTTCAAAATTAATTGCCACACGTTTGTCGCAGAAATCCTGGCTCCGGCTCGACGCAAGTTCAAAAGATTTTCTCGAACCGCATCTGACTCCAAATCGTCGTATTTATCCTCTTTCGCACCTTGAGCTGAAAACGAAAGATCGAACTCGAATTCAGGATAGGTTCGAATAGTATTCACAAGAACGAGCGTACAATTGTCTGCCTTTCTTTCCGGACCGCAAGACGTCCGGTTCATCGTAATAGAAATCTTTGTCTTTTCACGGTTCTTGGCATACTTTTCCTTTGCGGCCGGGATATACTTTGCCAGGTAACTATCTACGAAAACGTTCTCCGCGTGCTTCTTTCGACTCGATATGTTAACAATAGGAAATGCTTCAATTGGTTTACCATCCACCGTAGCAAAGAGATATGTCATTGAAGCGTCAAACTTTAATTGTCGAACCAGCTGATTCCACTCTTTTTCCGTCGGGGTTTCAAATGGAATTCCGGCAATGATTGGCGTACTGGGACTTGCCACTGCAATCACATCAAATTTCTGGGGATCACGTGGATTTGGTTCAATATCTAGGACTTTTAGTCCTTGTGGCTTGTATTTGTCATAAACCGCTGATACGGCTCCTCGCGCAATCTCCGCACTTACGATCTTTCCATTCAGTCGCCCGGCCAATTCATTACGAACCTTGGCCTTAACATCTGTACTCTCCTCGGTTTCCGCTGTTGGTTCCTCTTTCTTCTTCTCCTTGCCAATCCCGAGTTTGCCTTTGACCTTCTCGGCCCCGGCCTTGGCCCAGCCTTTGACCTTGGCTGCGCCGGCTTTGGCCATGCCTTTGACTTTCTCCACCCCGGCTTTAACTAAACCCTTGACCTTACCCACGACCTTCTTAATAAAGCCGGCCACCATTTTCACCGGCCCGGAGTTGAAGATGGCATTCAGGGCCCGGTCGACCAGGCCGCGCACACCCTGGATGATCTCCTGCACCTTCTCGCTGACGTTGCCCAGACCCAGCAGCCGGGCCAGGAAGCTGATGGCCACCGGGATGGCTTTGGCCAGAGTCTCTTCGATGAACTTAGCCGCGCCGCTGATGTTACCGTCGGCGATATTGGTGATGGAATCGATGATAGCATTGACCAGGGCCATAATCTGGCGGCCGTTCTCGATGAAGAACATGACCACGTCGTAGATCATCTTGCAGGCCTTGATAAAGGCGCCGGCCGGGTTGAACAGGCTGAGCAGCCAGGTAACACCGGCTTTAATGACCCGCTCGGCAATGAACTCCTGGATCTTGTCCATGACCATCTCTTTGAGGCCGCTCAGGTAGTCCTTGAACATTTCCCACAGCTTGCCAAAATCGCCGCTCATGACCACCTGGATCATGTCCCAGACTTTCATCAGGGCGTCAACCCGCTCCTGGCCGATCAGCTTGGCCAATCCATATTTGGCCAGGCCGGCCATGCCTTCGGCCTTGTAGATGTCGATGATCTCCATAATCGGAGCGATAAAGGCCCGGATGTCGAAGCCCAGCAGGTCGGCCACTCGCTTCATGATCTGGTCAAACGAGAGACCCAAAATCTGCATGACCAATTGGAAAATACCCTGCAGGTCGAAGTTTTCGGGCAGGGTAATCCCGGCCCCGGCAATCGAGCCGGTCAGCCAGCTAATCAGCCCCTTCTTGAGGTGGGTGCCGATATTGCCGATGAAGTTGTTAAAGCCCAGCTTGATGCCGTCGATCAGGTTGCCCAGGAAGCCGATCGGATCTTTAATGATTTTGCCAATGGCTGCGGCCGCCCGAGATATGACGTTCAAGAGCATATTCTTGAGTTCGATAATGGTGTTGATGATGCCCTTGATGGCGTCGACCGCCCGGTCGATCAAGCCCTTGTTGGCCTCTTTGATGGCCTCGACGCGGGCGTTGACCGCTTCCAGCTTCTCGTTGTACTTTTTAGCCAGGCTGTCGATCAGTTCGTCCTGCTTGTCGTTGACGCTTTGTTCCAGCTCGTCGAACTGGCTCTGCACCTCGTTGGCCGCCTCCTGGCCCACCTGCTTTAAATCTTTGGGCAGGCTGTCGACATAGGCTTTGATCTTTTTCTTGCCGTCGGCGATCTTGGCCTTGGCCTGGGTAATGCCGCGGCTGATGATTTCGACCACGTTGTCGATGACTGCTTCCATCTTGTTCAGGAAAAGCTGCTTGCCCCGGTCGGCGATGCGGTTGATCTCCGGGTTGGTCTTGAACTTGTCTTTGATCCAGCGGGCCCAGCCGAACCAGCCGCCGTAGCGCTCCTGCTTGTAAGCCTCGGTCGTTGAGTCGATATAGTCGTTGAACGCTTTCATGGCCGCTTCGGCCCCAACGTCGAAGGTCTGGTTGACTTCCTGGTCCATCTGGGTCAGGATGCGCTCCACCTCGACTTTGGTGGCGTCGTAGATGCCGCGGATTTTGCCGGCCACCTCCTGCCGCTTCTTTTCGTCTTTACCCTTGGACTGGCTCTGCTTGCCGGTTACCTGGTTGAGCAGGTTGGCCCGGTCGCCATGCATGGCCTGGGTCTTCTGACCGGCGGTGGCCGCGGCGTCGGTTTTGGCCTGCGAGATTTGATCGGCCTCGCCCTGGCGATACTCGGCCGGGGCGCTTTCGGCGTGGGTCTGGGCTTCCCGTTTGGACTCTACGGCGGCCGCCATGCTGGGTTCATTGGACTTGGTGGCCAGATACTCTTCGTCAACCCCGGTTTCGGCCATCTGCTGGTTGAGCGCCTGGCTGTCCTGTTTGAGCGGCGTTTCCAGCTCGCTCTTGCCTTTGGGCTTGGGCACGGCGTTCTCGGCGCCTACCGGCGGCGGGGCGGCCCCCGGCTTGGCCGGCGGCAGGGGCGTGACCGGTTTCGGCTCAATACCGCTGGGGTCGGGCGGCGCGTCCTTCTTCTCCTCCAGCGGTCCGGTCGAACCGGCCTTCTCTTGCTCGACCTGGCCCTGCATATCGCCCTTCATGCCACCCAGTTTATTATCTTCTTTAAAGGTGTCGGCTTCCTCGGCCGATTTAGGCGCGGTGGCTTCGATGCGCTGCATCAACTTGGCCTTGAAGGCGGCCTTGTCGAAGGCCGGGGTTTCGGCCTGTTCCATCTGGTCGACCTGGCCGGCCTGGGCCTTGCTCTCGACCTCGCCCGGCGGCGACACGGCTGCGGCTTGAGCCTCGTCCGCTTTTTTCTTGGCCGGGGCGTGGCGCTTCTGCTTGGTGCCGACGCCCTTGACCTTGCCCACCGCGGCCTGGAAGCCGGGGTCTTCCTCGGGCGAGGCCGGGGCTTTGTCATCAGCTTCCGTTGCCGGGGCAGGAGCCGGTCCACCCGGCCCGCCGCCCGGCCCCTTGCCGTTAAGGCCCGGCGCTTTGGCCTTGGGCGACGGCGGGCTGGGCTCGCCTTCCGGAGCGGGCTGGCCCTTGGCCGCCTCGTTGGCCGCCTGCTGTTCCTGCTTGGCCGCCTTTTTAGCCTCGACTTCCTGGACCTTGGCCGCTTTGGATTTGGCGACTTCGTCCTTGGCCTTGACGGTGGTCTGGCCGGCCTCGGCCTGGGCGGCGCGAGCCGCGGCAAGCGCGGCCTGCTTTTCGGCTTCGGTGGGCCGGTCTTCGTTCTCTTCTTCTTGGCGCTGCACCGGATAGCCCACGCCGTGACCGTTGCGTCCGTTGTCGTTGGGCGGCGGTTGGGCCGGGGCAAAGCTGGGCGCGCCGCTGCCGCCGAGACCCTCTTCGCCGGTTTGCAGATCGGCGGGTTCGGCGGAGTCGGTTTTGCGAGCCGCCGCAGACGCCCCGTTGGCGTTTTTCCGGCTAACCGCGCCGCTCGAGCCGTGACCGTTCCCGGCGTGGGCCGGCCCACCTCCCCGCAGCGACTCGACCACCCGTTGCAAATGATGGTTGCCCTGCACCTGTCCAATTTGGGCGGCCATAGCCTGGCGCTGCACCATCTGAAAGCGGGGATCAGCTAACCGGGCCGCTTGCTCGTCGACAGCGCCATTGCCGGCCGCGGCCAGGGGGCCGTCAGGCAGCGTGGTCGGACCGGCCAACTCCTGGGTTTGTTCCGGTACAACTGCCGGCTCGACTTTAGGCCGATTTTTTTTATGCGGTTGGGCTTCGACGGATTGGTTTTGTTTAGGCATCTAAAGATAACTCAACAGGAACTACCGCGTTCCCACGGCTTACTCTCCCTCCGGATAGGTCACATTAACCGGCAGATCAGCGTCGTTCAGACTTATCAGCGACATCATCTGATTGAATTTGCCTTCTTCTGACGATCGAATACCGATGCACCCGGCAGTGCCGTCGTTGGTGACATCGAGATGTAAAAAGAATTCACTCCGCCCTCTTACGTCCGTACCTGATCCGGGGTGCAATTGCGCTCTAAAGGGCCCCCAGGCAGCCGCTGTGCCGCCAGAGGGATAGCGGAGCCGACCTCGCCCTATTTCTGGATGTTGGACCTCAGCGGGGCGGATCGTATACGTTCCTTGCGGAATGGGGCCAAGATTCTGTTCGCCTTGGTATCGCGGCTGGGTGTAGTCGATGTGACGTCGATTAAGCCGGTGATTCCTCGTTAATCCTGAAATCGCCCGGGCTCGAATTTCATTGCCGCCGGCATCGCGCAGGACCGCATTTCGACCGTCAAACTCGAGCGATTCTAGGGCAAGTCCCGATTCTGTTCGAGGCAAGACCGTCTCCTCGTCGGGATTTTCAACGCGGATTTGATCGGCAAACATTTCTCGACGACCCGTACGATCGGTAATATGAATGTAAACTCGATAGGTTCCCGACTCTGGCGGTCGGGTGCGCTGTCCAACAAAAGTTCCATCCCAAATGGCATATTTGTAGCCCGGATCGGTGTTGCTGAACCTAAATTGGCGGCTCGAAGGTGGAATCTCACGTCCTCGTTCAAACTCCAAGATGTAACAATCGATGAGCCGAGCGGGCTCATTCAAGACAAAGCTGATCCGGGCGGCTTCACCCTCCTGCACCCGAATCACCGGGGGAGTAACCCGAAAATCGGATATCGTCTCCCGTCCCTCGGTACTGCGGCTGCGGCGCGCCACCTCGCGCAGGTAGTCTCTAATCTCTCTGACTTCTCTGGCAGCGCGCAGTAGGCGGCGACCCTCTAGCCACAAAGCCCGCGCTTCGTCCCGGCTGGCTTCTCGACGAACACTGACCCGAGTGGTGGCGGCTAGCACTGCCCTGATCCGAGAACGCCAGTGTTCCGCATCTTCCGTGGTGATCGAGCGTTCGGCTTCAAGCCGGACAAGCTGGCGGCGAAACCAGGCCATTCGTCGGCGAATTTCTCGCACTTCGCGGCTGACAAGCCCGCGAGCTCTCAGCAGTTGAATGACTGATTCTGATGTTCGGTGGATCGGGAGCGACCCTTTTGGCTGTTCCGGGTCTTTCTCCGTCTTTGATCTGCTCGGCGTATTAAGGGCCAGCATTCGCTGAATCGAGCGATGTCCAACCTTTTCCTGGAGCGCCATGAAAAGGGAATGTCGCTGAGCACTCTGCAATTGGTCATCGCCGAGTCGCGCGGCCTGTGTTTCGAGGGTGGCCCCTAAGACAAGCGCATTTGGATCCGTGGCTAGGTCCGTCGAAGCATCATAACCGTTCGCTGGCTTGGCCACCCCGGATCTGACCTGGCGCGGTTTCATTCTTTGCCGTTTATGGGCTTTATTGGGTTTATGTTTCGCCGTCATTGCTTGTCTTAATAGCCTGCGGGCTAAGAGCCATCCCTGATCTCACTAACCGCCGGGGATTAAGGAAGCTCGTCACTGAACTTGCTTCTCGGCCTAGTCATTGCCTGCACTGCAACCATTCTTACTTTGGTTCGGGGCCTCCGGGGCCGGGATCATCCGTTCGAAATCAAGCCAGATGCGCTTATCGTTGCGGCAGTCATAGGCCCGGCAAACGTAGGGCCGGTTAGCGTGAATCCGGCAGCCCCGGCTGGCCGGATCGCAGTGGGTGCAGTAGCCGTCCTGACCCTTCTGAATCCAATAGGGCCGCCCATAATCCCAACGCACGATCCCTTCGTCCAGGTCCTGCTCGGTTAAATAGAAGTCAAACGAGCAGCATTTGGCTTTGCACAAATGAATCCGGTTGGCGCAGTCGATGATGACCTCCTGCCGGCTACTATACTTATCCTCGCTGTCGGCTAACATCACTTTGGGCGCGGGTCGCGTTTCGATTGCCTGGCGCACCCGGGCCATCATCGTCTCCAGTTCCTCTTTACCGACCACACCCTTGTCGACCAATAACTCCGCCAGGGCGCGGGCGAAAATGGTTCCCTCCCGCCCTTCAAGCTGGTTTAGGCTCATCAACAGGTGGGCAAAGCGTAAGCCTCGCTCGAAATCTTGCTGCAGCGGAATCACGGTCAAATCGCTCGCCGGTGGGCTAAGCTGCTCGAACTCGGCCACCGGCATCATCAATTCTATCTGGCCTTCACTCATTTGCCTGCTGCCTCCTTATTTGAACTAAATCATTTCACGGCGCTACACCGAGGTTTCACACCGAAGCACACAACAGAACTTTCTCCTCAATGCGCCGTCAAATCCTCCTCGATTAAGCGGCCCATCTTTTGCAGCTCACGGCGGGTGCCGTGAAACAGGTGGGCCATCGTCACTTGGCCGCCGTCGGCCGAAGCCAGATAGGCAGCACTGACGATAATGTTGCGAATGTTGCCGCCGGCCAGCTTGAAGCGCTCGGCCAATAATCTAAAATTGAGATCCGGGTCGCGCGGTACTTCCGGCGGAAAAAGAGTTTGCCAGATGCGCAGGCGGTCCTCTTTTTCCGGAAAGGGAAAGTCGACCGCAAATTGCAGACGGCGAGTAAAAGCTTCGTCCAAATTGGCCCGTAGATTGGTAGCCAGGATAGTCACCCCGTCATAGGCTTCCATACGCTGGAGCAGATAGCTAATCTCGATGTTGGCGTAGCGATCGTGGGCGTCTTTTACCTCAGATCGCTTGCCAAATATAGCATCCGCTTCATCGAAAAAGAGAATCGCGTTGCTGCTTTGAGCCTCGTTAAAGATTTTTTCCAGATTTTTCTCGGTCTCGCCAATGTATTTGCTGACTACAGTGGACAGATCGATTTTGTAGAGGTCTAAACCCAGGTCGGCGGCAATCACCTCAGCGGCCATGGTTTTGCCGGTTCCCGGCGGGCCGGCAAAAAGGTTGGTGATGCCTCGACTTGAGGCCAATTTCTGGCCAACTCCCCACTCGTCCAGCACCATGGGCCGGCCGCCGACCGTCGCTACGATTTCCCTCAGAATTGCCATCTGATCTGCCGGTAAGATGATGTCGGACCAGGTGTATCGCGGCACGATTTTGCGGGCCAAGGCGGCCAGATTAGGATTCGAATAAGCCCGCGCTGCGGCGAACAGGTCTTGAATTTGTAGCGAGCGCCGCTGTTGGGCGGCAGCATCCTTTGCAGCGGCCACAGCATCCCGAATCTGGGCGCTGGTTAGAGCAAACTGTCCGGCCAGCGCGGATAGATCCCAAAGCTGTCCCGGCTCCTCGGGCAGTGCTGCCGAGAGATGGTGAGCGGCGGTCGTCACCGCGGACGTAGGATTGATACCGGGCGAAACCTCTTCTTGCTCTACTTCCTTATCCGCCCATTGGTCGTTTTGCTCAGTTGTTGTGTCGCCGAGTCCTACAAAATAGTGCCACAGGGCCAAACGCTGAGTGTAAGATGGGATGGGGAACTCTAGCCAATAGAGCGGCCGATTCCGTTTGAGGCCGTAAGCTTGCCAGATTTTTCGCCCGGCCACGATCGCCAGATCAGAGAAGGCGCATAACTCATCCAGCAGGTCGGGCCCGACCTGGCCCTCCGAGGCGGCCAGGCAAGCATCCCAACCCCGCAGATAGGGGATAGCCCCGGTCAAGCGGGCGTCGCGCAGGGCCAGCATCACAGCTTGTAACGGTGAGAGGCCCGGCTCAGTCGCTCCAGCCAGGTCCACCTCAAGTAATGATCGGTTTAACTCAGCAGCGCAGTGATAAGCGGCAGCCGTTTGGCCGGCTTCGTCAGGGCCGCGAAAAATGATAATCGCCGGCTTGCCCAAAAGTGGTTCCAAGTGCGGCCAGGCGCTGGTAGCTAATAAGCGGTTTAAGTCACTCTGTTGAGGGTTGTGCAGACTGGCATGCCCCCTAAGGTCGGGATGAGGCTGGTAGCTGCCGAGCAGCCAGGCGACGATGGTCTCGTCCGGGGTCAACATTTGGTTCAGTCCGAACAATTTACCTGCGCCCGAGTCGAATGTTCGCTCAAGCAGACGATATTTGAATAAGGGCGCGTCGTCGGCAAAAAAGCGGAGACGCGATAGCCGCTCCGGACCGGGTTCGCCCAACAGATCGAGTACTAAGTTTAGGCCGGGTCGCTTGCGGGTAACGTCATCCTGTAAATAACCATATACCCGCTCATAGCGCAGGTCGAGCGTTGGAGCAAGGCAGATCAACATGGTGTCTAGTTCAAAGCGGTTCAGCCCAAAAACCGAGGACAGCCGGTTCAGCCGTAAAGTCACGCCTTGACACTTTGCGGTTTCAACAATTGCTTGCGATTGTAGGGCAGCCTGCCTCTCCTCCTCGGCAAAGGCAGCGGAGTCTTCGGGCGGCAGTTCGACCATTTGCCCCCAGTTACTGCACAAGGGACGATGCAGGATACTGTCAACTTCGTTATCAGAGACATAGAGCCCTCGAAACGTATCGGCCGGATCTTGGCCGGCCAGCCGCCAACGCCTGACCTCACGGCGCAGCAGCACATCAACTCGAGCTAACTCAAGCTGTAGATGGCTGCGGTTAAGCTCCGGCGTGGACGAATTGGCGTGGATCACGTCAACTCTCGTTTCGACAGAGTTCATAGTTGCTCCGGATCGACGTAATACATGCTAGCTTCAGTCTTTTTCGGGCGAGGCCGCTTTGTGATGGTCCAGCCACTGCTTAAACTGCCGGTTTAATTCCAACTTAACCCCCATCTTCTTTAGGTATGGCAGGATAAAGATGATGATATCTTCCAAACTCTTAAGGAAACGCCGCTCATTATCGACGGTTGACTCAATCACGCCGCGCCACTCGGGCATAGCCCCCTCGATTTCTCGCGGTTCGCGCCAGATGCGGATAATAAACACGTGCCTACGATTATCCGGTGAGGTCATGTTTTCGTTAACTTTTCTCGCTCGTTTGCCCACGTCATTACGCCTAGGCGCAAACCCCTGAATTAATTTGGATAATGGTGCAAAAAAGAGGCACTTCTAGCTAGAACAGCTGAATTGTAGCACGCTGCTCTCACAGCAGTCTCACCCTCTCACAAGAGTCTCACAAGTTTTTCTCTGGGGTCGGGCAAAATATGAAACGGGGCATGAGACGAGGTTACGCACCGAAAAACCAGAATCAAAAAACCCACTGGTTCAATTGTTTCAATTCCAGCGGGACTATTTGGAATACCGGTGTTAATTTATAGTGGAACGATGTAGGCTATCGATTGGTTAAATGTTCAACCAGGCGGAGCGCAGTTTGCAGCTGCTGCTGGGTTTGGTCGAGCTTCTGCCCAACGAGTTTGAGCTGGTGCTTTGCATTCTCAAAATTTCTGGTGGCCTCACTTAACTGCGCCAACGCCTGCCAGAGGCCATCCTGGTTGGCCGGTCTCGTCGTACTTACCTCACCCTGAAGTATTTCGGCATACAGGGCTTGAGTTTCCAACATTGGAGCCAGATTTAGTTCTTTCGCCAAAATATCACGGCAAGTTTCATATTGCCGAACTGCCAGAGCCCGCTGTCCATTCTCCACATAAAGCCGCATCATCTCCCGATGAATTGACTCGCGGATTGGTTCCTGAGCTAAAAGGCGCTGGCCGTAGGCCATGCTCTTTTCATATTTATGACGGTGACGATAGTAGCGCATCAGGTATTCAAGACAATCCAGGTATAAGCAGCTCAAACGTTCCTGTTCTCGAATAGCCCAATCCTCATAAAATCCCTCTAACAGGTCTCCGGTGTAGAGTGCCACGGTGTTTTCAAGGGCCTCGACATCAACTCTCGCCACTGACTCCAGCGATCGGCCCAGGGTTGCGGTCGCCCGATTTTCAAACACAGCCACGTCTAGCCAAAAGTCGCTGTCCCAGTTGAAACCCACTTCATCCGCATAGGTTGTCAGCAGATAAGTTCCTTGGGTCACATTTTCCGGTTCCAGAACGCGTCGCAAGCGCCAAAGGGTCGTACTTAGACATCCACGCGCTTTGTTTTCCGGATAATCACCCCACAGGCGATGCACCAATACCTCTCGCGGATGGAGACGTCGCCCTTGGAGA
>JBFGLD010000081.1:0-10749 GCA_041576335.1 Anaerolineae bacterium
GCTGCAGCCAAACATCAACAGCGTCATGCCGGCCAAGCGCCAATCACGCCTCAGCAACACCAGCACACCTAACAGCCCCGGTCCAATCCCGATAGCAAAGAAAGATCGCCACAACTGCACTCCGAAATGAGTTGTTTCAGCCCACAACTCACTTCCTTGGTAGGCCAGCATCTCTCCGGCGAAAGCTTGTCCGGAGACAAGCCACCACAAGCCTGCCGGAGTATGCAAATTAACCGGAGTAAAAATGCCCAAAGCATCGTAGCGACCGGCGTAGTTAAAGGCGGGCAGGGTACTGTATCGCCAGGGCAAGTAGAGATAAGCAGTCAACCCCAAAAATAACCCTGTCAAGGCATAAACGATTGACCGCAGGCTGAAGGCTTGGCGGGGGGCCACAGTCAGAATGTACCACACGCAACCGGGGATAAGCAGGACGGTTGCGGCATGGTGCCCTAAGCTTAAGCCGACAGCCAAGCCTATCCAGGCCAGACGGTGGGGTGTCGGCGTATCGGCCCACCGCAGCAGCAGTAGGATAATGGCGGCCATTAACGCGGTGTGGAGCGTGTACACCTCGGCAATTAAGGAAAGGGCCCAAAAGTAGGGGGCGCAAGCCAATAATCCCAATGATCCAAACGTGGCCCAGGCACCAATGCCCCAGCGCCGAAAAATTCGCTCGGCCAGGGCCACGGTAAGAGCACCGTTAAAGGCGGAGAATAAGTTGAGACGATAACCCACATCGCCAAGCGGCAGCCACGACCAGAGATAGCCCAGCATCAGGTACAGCGGATAACCTGTAGCCCGCACAATCCCCCCGGTCGCGGCAGCCGTAGTTAGTTCAGCACTATCGAGGTTGTAGATGGTGGGGGCCAAGGTCAAAAAATACAAGGCAAACGGCAAGCCAAAGGCCACCATGGTTCGCAAATCAGCAATAGCATACCACCACCCTGAACCGGCTAAGTACCGCCGACCGGTCAGAATAAAGAGATCCGTTATTCCTCTTGTTTTATGCCCGCTTAACGATATTAGGTTCATATCAAGTCCCGATCGTTCAATTACATTGAGGTCCCGACGGAGTGGGCTCATCGAGCCGGGTGCGACCAGCGCTTTCCCCGAGATTTTTGCCGCATCATTGACAACCGGGGAATGGCTCCCGAGCTGGAAGCCACTCCCGCATAACACACTCAAACTACATACTTCGACTGGGCAAATTAAAGATGCTGTTTTGCCGGTTGGACGGCCTAGTCGTCGTCATCATGTTTATCTTTATCTTTACCGCCGCCTTTGCCCGAGCTGTCGCTCTTGTCCTTGCCGCTATCTTTGCCCGAATTATCGGTACGACCGCTGCTGCCCGATTTGTCACCGCCATCATCATCCTCGTCGTGGTCTTTGTCACTGCTGCCCTGATCATCGTTATCGTCGCTGTGACCTTTATTGTCATGGCTGAGGTCATCACCGCCGGGGCTGTTCTCGTCGTTGCCGTCGTCAGTATCGTCATGATTGGCGCCGTCGTCACCATGATCGTTCATTTCACCATTGTTGCTGTCAGCGTCATTATCGTTGCCGTTATCATCATCTGAGCAAGGGCCGCCTGTGCCCTGGCCGGGGTTGTCTTCGTCGCAGCCATCCGGGTCGTTGCCATGGCCCCTATCGTGGTCGCCATCATCAACCTCATTGGCGTTGTCGTCGTTCTCATTAAGGTCATCATTTTCATTGTTGACATTGTCGTCTTCGTTGTCATTTACGTCGTCATCGTCTTCATTATCGTTGACGCTGTCCCCGGCATTATCATTCGGGTCGTCATCATTGGCGTTAGCGTTGTTGTCGTCATTCATGTTGCCGTCATCATTGCTATTGGCGTCCTCATTCGCGTTCGCATCATCGTTGGCATTGGCCGGGTCATCGACATTAGAATTATTATCATCCTCGCCGGTCGGGTTGGCGTTATCGTTGACATTAGCCAGATCATCGTCGTCGGTATTGTCGTTGACGTTGGTTTCCTGCTCCACATTGCTGTTGTCATCGGCTTCAGCGGCATTGGCATTGCTGTCGTCCGAGACAGCGCCGGCGGCCGGCGTCTGGCAGGCAGACAACAGCAGAGCCAGTACTGCGATAAGAACAAGCATAAAGTTGGTGGATAGGTTGTATTTGCGTTTCATTGATTTTCTCCTTTATATCGGAAATTCAATAATGTGAAGATTTCTTTTGATTAAATTGCTGAGTTGGAGCTGTCTACTATACGTACAGGCTCTCATTCCGTTATTCTGCCTCCTTTGCTTGGGAAGGGTTAGAATGAACCCGGAACACAACTGCGTACGCATCGCGATACGCCTCATCCAGATTAGGATCGGCTTTAGCCTGGCGTAGGAAGCCCTGGTGGTTCAAATCGGTGAGCACATAGGTTGCGCCGAAGGTGTCAGCGATAGTCTTAGCCGGCGCTTTGACTCGCCCTTTGGTAATATCCACCCATACCTCGTACAATTCCGGATCGTGCAACTGCATGTAGGTGGGGTCTAAACCAGCCGTATAAATATTGTGAGTATTGTAAAAGTAGAGCCGCGTGAAATCATCCCAATCGGTTTGAAAAACGTGGCTGCCTGCCGGCGTGTTTTCCTGCAGCCAGACTGAAGCCGCGGCGAACTGTTGATAAGGCTTAGATTTTCGCAAACTTTCACGCGCACCTTGAACATTCCAAGCAACGGTCACGATAAGCACTACAACCATCGCGACGGGCAGTTCCCGCCCCACCCAATCTTTGGCTTTGACCCAGCTCTTGAAAAGCGGCGCCCAGGCCAGGGCACAAAAGAGCAAGGCAAATGCAGGGTAATATTCGATAAACCGGCGCGACTTGAAGAGCATCGCCCCGAATAAAACCGTGACAAACAGGAGTGTGGCTGTGGCGGTGTCGATCCGTTTCTCACGCAGCCCCAGAGCAAACGTACCGGCTACAAAGACCAGCAAGGCCAGGCCGGAATTTTCCACCAGTGTCCAAGTCTGATAGGGGTACCACTCTTTGCCAACCCTGACAGCTGTGGCCTCAGTTAATTTGGGGTACAGGTGGTGGTAAATAAATTGGAGATTGTTCGGGAAGTAAGGGTTGATAATCAGCCCCAACCCGACTCCCAAAGCCGTATAAAGCAGCGGGGTCAGGTCGAATTTGCCCTCTAGCAGAAGCCGTACGGCTACGTAAATCCCTCCCAGAAGTAGCAACAGCGGAAAGGCATCGTAAAGCCAAACGTAGAGAAAGGATATGGGTAGGAGCCAGCGATAGCGCTGAGCCAGCATAACGTGCAGACCCAAGATCATGATCAGCAATGACATGGCCTGGGCCCGAGGCATGCTCATACGATAGAGGAACGCCTCGGATAGGGCAAAGAAGCCAAATGACCACAGGGCCGCGTAGGGTACTCGCTGTCCACGCAACAAAATCCAACCGGCCAAAAAAGTGAATGCCGGTAAAATCACGCCGGCCCATTTGGCCCCCTGGCGCAAGTCACCATAGGTGAACGGAATCAACAGGATGTGGTAAAGAAAATGATGATCAACATAATTCTCGGAATTGAGTACGGTTAAAGGTAACCAAGGGAAGGGTGGACGCAATCCCTGTTGGCGCATGATCTGGGCTAACTTAATATGATAATAGCCATCATTGCCAGCCATGTCGGGTGTCGAAAACTGAATAACGGCCAGGAGAAGCACAAAGGATCCAAACAGGCCAGCCCCAACCAGAAATGGGAGGGACTTGAGCCGGATCAATGATATACCGGCATGATTGCGCGCTATTCTTCCCAGCAAAGGGAGCATTGATCCCGGAGATTGAGTGGTCATAAGATTTCTTTCCTCACTAAATTAGAAAGTATCTCTAAAGTCCTCATTGTCAGATGAAATAGGCTCATTCGTTACCAGAACTCTCAAAGATGAACTCTGTCATTCGTGCCAAACGGCTACTGGCCTCAGCTAGCTATACTGTAGCCAAAATCGACAAAAAGTTACGCAACTTCCCAATATTGCCTACAAGCCATTTACTGGTCATCTCTGCCAAGGGTTAGAAGTGTTAGCCGGTTATACAGTAGGAAAAATTAGTAAAAAGTTACGCATGTTTTTGCTATTGCCACCCAAATTTCAAAACCGTTCCGCGACTTCTGACGTATATTTGCGTGAAGTCAGGTAATTTCGTAGACTCTCGCTTTAGAGTTTACGGTCGCAGAGATGCTCCCGGCTCAAATTTTGCCTATTCCAGTACCGCTGCAATTGGAAAGTCGTACTCATTTTTAGCGGTAAGATTACCTTGAAAGCGGCCGCAGAAGCGAGGGTTTTAGCATTAAACATACTTTAGTAAGTGTCACCCGCCATTCAGGCGACTACGTAAATGCCAGAATTGAATTTAAGCTTGGGCGCGTGACTTTTTGACCCCATTAACGACATGAAGCATAACGACAATGAATAACGACCAACAATTGCTGGCTAGGGCAAAGCAGCTTGATCCGGCCGCTCTCAGGGCACTCCACCAGTGGTTTTATGAACCCGTCGCGCGCTATATTCAGTTTAAAGTTGGTGATCGTCAGACGATAGAAGATTTGAGTGGCGAAGTGTTTGTGCGTGTTTTGGAAGGATTAAGACGCGGCAAAGCCTGGGAGGACTCTCCACAGGGTTGGATTATGGGGATTGCTCGCCACGTCGTGGCCGACTACTATCGAAAAAAGGAGCGTACGACCGAAGTGGAGCTTGGCAATCACCTGGCGGCGGAGACAGACGCCAACCCGGTTCGCCAAGCTTTGCTGGGCGAGCGAAAGCATCACTTGCTTCAGGCCATTCAGCAGTTGACTGACGACCAACGTGATGTAATTTTGATGCGATTTATGGAAGGTATGAATATCGACAGCGTGGCCAAAGCCATCAATAAAACGCCGGGAGCGGTCAAGGGCTTACAATTCCGAGCCCTGCGTTCTTTAGCTGAAATAATGCAAGGCTATTCTCTGGAAGATACCTTGGGGGTTGAAGAATGACGCTGAGAGACAAGTATTCCTACTCCCCTGATGACAGATTGGACGAGGCTTTAGCCATGCTTGCCGCCGGCATCTCGCTCGAAGACGTCCTGGCGGATGCGGGGGATGATGCTGAATGGCTGCGCCCGTTGCTTGAGACTGCGGTGGAAGTTAGCAGCTTACGGCGGGCCATGCCTATTCCAGCTCCCGATGCCAGTTTGCAGCGTATGCTATCATACGCCGAGGCGGTTAAGCCAGGCTTGACATCACCTCCTAGGCTCCAACCGCACTGGCTCCGAACGCTGGTGAATTTCTACGGTAGAAATTACCGCCTCGCGGCTGGTCTAGTAACCGCCGTTATGCTTGTAATTTTGATTGGCAGCACTTTAACAGTTGTTGCCCAGAATAGTCTTCCCGGCCAGCCGCTTTACGGCCTCAAACGGATCAGCGAAATGCTCCGCTTGAATCTCAGCCAGGATGAAGACCACCTCCAGAGTCTGGTTGAAACCTTTAACCAACGTCGCCAGGAGGAAATTCGGCTATTGCTCGAGCAGGGCAAACCTGCTGACGTCACTTTTTCCGGTCGCATCGAGGCGTTAACCGCGTCTTCAGTTACAATTGATGGTCTGGTTGCCCAAATCAGGCCGGAGACGGTGATCGACAGTCAAATTGGGATTAACGCCCGCGTTCGTTTTGAAGGAAAGACTGATCCGCCGGTCGGCCTTATCGCTCATTCTATTGTCGTCATTGAACCGGCTCCGCCAACGGCAACACCGTTGCCAACGGCGACCGCAAGGCCCACCTCTACCCCTAGGCCGACCGATACACCAACTGTTACGCCCAGCGCGACCGCATCACCATCAGCCACGTCGACGGCTACGCCGGCCCCAACGGCAACGCCGTCACCTAGACCGAGTGCGACCAACACACCTGATGTCTCCACACCTGTGCCGCCATCCACAGGCGCCGACAGCGGTGTGACAGATGAAACCGCCGACGACAACGTAAATGAGCCTGTTACGGGTGACGACAATGAAAATGATAACACGACGACAGAAGATAATCAGGGCAATGACAACGGCGACGACCGCGACCTAGAGACCGGTAACGACAACCAAGAGAAAGATGGAGGCGATAACAGTGCCGACGATCGAGACCACGACGACTCGGGCGGCAGCGACAACTCTGGCAAGGGCAGCGACAATTCAGGCAGTGGCAGCAGCAATTCGGGCAAGAGCGGTAACTCTGGCAGCGGGAGTGGGAAGGACGACGATGACAAATGATCTAAAAGCCCCCACTCTGCCAAGAAAGTGAGGGCATAAAGACCCACAAGCTAAATGCGCAAATTATCGCAGCTCACGCAAACGTGACTGCTTTTTCGCTGCTTGAAGTTCGAGGTCGGCCAGGCGCTCGCGCTCCTTGTCGACTACCTGGCCGGGGGCCTTTTTCACAAAGCCCGGGTTGGTGAGTTTCGCCCGGCTGGCTGCTATCCATTTTTCGAGATCGGTTATTTCTTTTTGCAGACGTCGTTGTTCAGCCTGCAAGTCGATCATCCCGGCCAGTGGAAGATAGATCTCAATTCCGCCACTTATCACCTGGGCAACCGCCCGCGTCGGCTGCTCGGACAAATTGGGAACTAACTGAAGGGCATTCTGATCCAGTCGGGCCAGGCCGACAAGAATCTCCTGATTCTTAACCACCACATCATAGTATTCACCGGCCACAACGGTCGCCGCAATCTTTCGACCCGGTTCAACGTTATACTCAGAGCGAATATTACGAATGGTGCGAATGATTTCGATTAGCTGAGCCATCTTGAGCTCGGCAGTTTCATCAATTCCATACTGATGCGCTTCGGGCCATTCAGACACCATGAGGCTTTCCGCTTCGTCAGGCAAATGCTGCCAGGCTGCTTCGGTTACAAAAGGAATGTAGGGATGCAACAGGTGCAGAACGCGGTCGAGGACGTACACCAGCACGCGCCGAGCCGTTGACTGAGACCGAATATCGGTACCGTACAACCGCGTTTTGGCAATTTCAATATACCAGTCGGCAAACTCACTCCAAAAAAAGTCGTAAAGCTGCCGGCCCGCTTCACCAAAATTATAGTCGTCGATCAAGCGGGTGACGTTGAAAACCACCCGCGTGAGGCGGCTCAAAATCCAACGGTCCGGCATGGTTAACCTGGAAAGCTCCCAGGTGGACGAACCGGTTTCAAAAACGGTGTCCAAATTGCTGATCACGAAGCGGGTGGCATTCCAAATCTTATTGCAGAAATTGCGATTGGCTGCAATCCGCTCCAAAGATAGGTTCATATCGTTGCCCGGGGTCGACCCGGTCAAGAGGGTAAAGCGCAAAGCATCTGTGCCGTATTCGTCAATCACCTCCAGCGGATCAATCACATTACCGGCCGTTTTACTCATCTTTCGCCCGTGCTCATCACGAATCAAGCCGTGCAGGTAGACAGTGTTGAAGGGTATGTTGTCTGTAAATTCTAAGCCGCTCATAATCATGCGCGCCACCCAGAAAAAGAGAATATCGTAGCCGGTTTCCATTACCGTATTGGGATAATAGCGGCGCAGGTCGGGCGTATCATCGGGCCAGCCCAGAGTTGAAAAGGGCCACAGCCCGGAGCTAAACCACGTATCCAATACATCCGGGTCCTGTTCAATATTTTGGCTATGACAATGAGCACACGCGGTTGGGTCTTGGCGCGCTACCGTCATTTCTTGACAATCGGCGCAATACCACACCGGGATCCGATGCCCCCACCAAAGCTGCCGGCTAATACACCAGTCACGAATATTCTCCAGCCAGTTGTTGTAGACCCGGCTGAAACGCTCAGGAATGATTTTTATCTCGCCCTCGGCCACGGCTTTAAGCCCAGCCTCGGCCAGAGGTTTCATTCTTACAAACCACTGCGTTGACACCATCGGCTCCACAACCTCACCCCCTCGCTGGGAGCGGGGAACCTGCAAGCGATGCGGTCTGACATTTAAGGTCAGGCCGTGGGTTTCCATATCGGCCCATAATTTCTCACGGCACTCAAACCGGTCCAATCCTTGATACGGACCGGCGTTCTCATTCATCGTCGCATCTTTATTCATGACGTTGATAATGGGCAGATTGTGCCGCCGACCAATTTCAAAGTCATTGGGATCGTGGCCAGGCGTAATTTTGAGGGCGCCGGTACCAAATTTACGATCCACGTAATCATCGGCGATCACCGGAACCGCGCGGCCCAAAACCGGCACTTCACATTGCCGGCCGATTAGGTGCTTATACCGTTCATCCTCGGGATGAACCGCCACGGCCGTATCACCCAAAATTGTTTCCGGACGCGTGGTAGCTACCGGAATATAATCTTCTGAACCGACGAGTCCGTACTTAAAGAAATAGAGTTTTCCTTCTTCTTCCGCGTACTCCACTTCTAAATCACTCACGGCGGTTTGCAGGCCCGGCGACCAATTGATCAGGTATTCCCCCCGGTAGATGAGCCCTTTCTCGAAAAGTCGCACAAACGCCTCGCGTACGGCACGCGAGAGGCCCTCATCCATAGTAAATCGCTCGCGTTCCCAATCACAGGAGGCTCCAAGACGGCGATGTTGTTGGGAAATAATGTCGCCATACTCCTCTTTCCAGGCCCAAACCCGGGCCAGAAATCTTTCGCGCCCAATTTCGGCGCGGCTCGTCCCCTCCGCTCGTAGGGCACGCTCCACCTGAAGCTGGGTGGCAATTCCGGCATGGTCACTCCCAGGAATCCAGAGTGCGGCTCGGCCGCGCATGCGGTGATAACGAATCAACAAGTCTTCAACTGAAGCCGTTATGGCGTGGCCAATATGTAAGGCGCCGGTCACGTTTGGCGGCGGCATTGCGATGACAAAGGGCTCTGCCTCAGGACCGGCATATTCCGGTTTAAAGTATCCCTTACTCTCCCACCAATCGTATAAAGCCTGTTCGAAACGTTTGGGATCGTAAGCTTTCGCCATTTTGTGAGGATCAATCGATAGTTCGTTCGCCATTGGATAAACTCCAACCAAAATTTTAATTAACAAAAAATCCCTTTCATCTTCAAGGACGAAAGGGATCATCTATTCGCGGTACCACCTTGATTGCCGGCAGCTGGATAAGAGCTCATAACCTATCTACCGACCACTCTGGAAGCTATAACGGGCTTTCCCGGGGCAGCCTATTCAGGCGCTGGAGATCGAAGGCGCTCAATCTCCAAACCCTTTCAACTACTCAACTCACAGGCGACCTTCAACGGCGATAACTGAGCACGGCTCGCAGCTTACAACCCTGCCTCTCTGGCAGTTTTAAGCCGTTTACTCCTCCTGCTCAACGTCTTTAAGCTTTTATAAGAAAAGGCAATCATTCTGATTGCACTAAAAATTTTTCTGGGAACAGTATAACTAACTATAGAGCGGATGTCAAACCCTTTTAACAAAAGCTGCTCAATATGGCGAAGCGGCTACGAGTTCCTGTATGGTAGCCATAAGCCTATTCAAATCGGGAGGTTTGACAAAAAATGCATCCGCGCCGGCAAGTTTGGCCTGCGTACGCTCATTTCTGCTGCTCCAGGCCGAAATTACGATAACCGGAATATGCCGGGATTGAGGGTTCATCTTAATTTCCTCAATCGCCCGATAGCCGTCCATCACCGGCATACGTAGGTCCATCAGGATGATGTTGGGGTTCCAACGCTGAACCATGTCCACCCCCTCTTTGCCGTTTTTGGCATAGGCGACCTTGTACCCGTGTAAAGCTAACAGTCTGGTGATGGTGTCGCGAATGACTTCGGTGTCTTCAACATAGAGAACCCGGATAGGATCGTTGTCGTCGTCTTTGGGCAGTAATCGCTTTAACTTCTTCAGTTTTGGTTTTGACATTCAAAACCCCTATCAAGCTGCTCTCGATAATTATAGCACCTAGATGCTGAGTTACAAATCGATTCATCCCTTTAACAATTCGGCTGGCTTGAATGAAAAACAGACCTGAATGGGGCATCTCTGCTGCGTTCAGAATTTGGTAATAGACTAAATATTAACCAAATATACCTAACGAGGCAAGGTTTACCAGGGGTGTGGGCCAAATACCAAATAAAACGGTCAAAATAGCGGTAACGGCCAGGGTAACCACTGCCGGCCCACCCAGCTGAATGGGAGTGACCTCGGCCCCGGCACCCTCGGCGGGTGCGCGCATGTACATTTGTACGACCACGCCCAAATAGAAAAAGGCGGAGATAGCGCTGTTAATGACCCCGACAATGGCCAGCCAACTCATATTTGCCTCGACAGCCGCCTGAAACACGTAGAGCTTGCCCCAAAATCCAACAAATGGCGGAATTCCCGTCAAGGAGAACATAAAGAGTGCCATAACCAAGGCCAACATCGGCTTGCGTGTGGCCAAACCAACGTAATCGCTCATGGCAGAGCCAATCTGGTCGCGCCGCTCAATCACGGCAATCACGGCGAACGCACCGACATTCATAAATGCGTAGGACATCAAATAAAACAACACGCCATTGACGCCGTTCATCGTGCCCGGTATCACGCCGATCAAAATATAGCCGGCATGGGCAATGCTAGAGTAAGCCAACATGCGCTTGACATCTTTTTGAGCCAGGGCCGCAATATTCCCGCCGGTCATCGTGATGACCGCCAAGGCGGCCAGCGCAATTTGCCAATCGACCGTGAACGCCTTATCAAACGAGATCATCAGCAGCCGGATCAGGGCCGCAAACCCGGCCGTTTTGGCTCCAACCGACATA
>JBFGLD010000082.1:0-10717 GCA_041576335.1 Anaerolineae bacterium
GACTGGGTGTCGAGCCACGAGAAGTACGGGCGCAACCGGTAAGTCAACGTTTGAACGTTCGAACGTTTTTCAGCCATGACGAACGATACCCGCCCTCTGCGGCGGGTTATCGAGATGGCCGCCCAGGGCGCCTATCCCGATGGGGTGTTGCCCAGCGTATTGCCCGGCGAGGTCCACGCTTACACCGTCGTCGATTATAACTTTATCTGGGTTGAATTATTGACCCTTGACTGGCGGTTAAACCACGATCGTGAATTGGTGGGGGTCATGTGGCCCACGTTGGTCAAAATGTTGGATCGTTTTCACCAAGACCTCAACGCGGCCGGCTTGATTATCAGCCAGCCCGGACGGCGCCTCTTTCTGGATTGGGCGCCGTTATCACGAAAGGAACCGAATGCTGTTTACAATTTGCACTACCTGCTCGCCTTGCAGCAGGCAACTCATTTGGCTGCCGAACGGGAGGCGATTGATGAAGCCAAGCTCTGGCAAACGCGCGCTGCAGGACTGCAGGCAGCTGTTCGTGAAACTTTCTGGCAGCAAAATCGTTGGTATGATAATTTAGAACGCTCCACTTTTTCACAGCTTGGCGCAGCCCTAGCCCTGCTAACCGGGACTGCGCTTCCGTCTGAAGGCTCTGATTTATTAGCGGCGATTGCCTCACGTTCTCTCGATTTAGACGATGATCCGGCACCGGATAAGATGGTTTTGGCCAGCCCGTTTATGCACCATTACATCTTTGAAGCGCTTCGTCAGGGCGGGAAGTCTGAGCAGGTGCTTGAGATCATTCGTCGCCGCTGGGGACGTTGGGTCGAGGCCGGTTATCCCACCGCCTGGGAAAACTGGAATGTAGATTTTCCTGATGGCTCGCAATGCCACGCCTTCTCGGCCCATCCGCGCTATCATCTGGCCGAGATTGCTCGTGAGCAGGGGCGCTTATGACCGGCCAAGTTGTTTACCGTCAAATCAATAAAGACTATGCTTATTGGACCGAAAAACGACGTTTGGGCCAGGAACGAGGGGGGCAGGTCGTTGGGCTGTTGACCCATTTGGAAGCCGGAACGGTTAAGCAAAATATTCTTTTCGACGCCGGCCTGGGTACCCTGGAAGGACTGGCTGATTATGGTGATGATTCGTTTTGGGATGAACCGCTGGTAATATTTATTACGCACGGTCATATTGACCATCACGCCGAATTGATGGTTCTTGCCGAAATTTACTGTCAGCGGCGGGGCGCGCATATTCACGATATTCGTCCGCCCCTAAAGGTTTTTTGTACGGTCGAGACTCAAAAACATTTATTTAACACCCATCGCTATGGTTACACCGATGGCGCTACGCTGCAGTCGATTCTGATTAGACCGGGGTCAGCCATCCGGATGGGTGTTTTTGAGATAACACCGATGGCTATCGATCACTTCGAAGGGGCGGTAATATTTGTCATTGAATTCAATTTGAACCAACGCCACAAGATTATCGTTGGTTGGGACACGACCACGCTGCCGCTGGCTGCCAACCAGCTTGAGCATTTACGAAATCCCTGCCTGGCGTTATTGGAGGCCACTACCTGGTCGTCGATGGCTGAAGAGACGGGTCACAGCAGCGTCGAAGACTTGGTTGAGACCGGTTTTTTGGAGCGATTGCAGTTAAAGTTCGAACCGGGGCAGGAAAAGTATGGAGCTTATCTGGTTCACTACAGCGGTTGGGAAGATCCCTGGGGGATGTTAACCGACAGCCAACTTAAGCAGAAATTTGATCAAATGTATCCCTCGTTCTCAAATCTGGTTCGTGTTGCCGAACGAGGCCAAGAATGGTGCTTTAGCTAATTCTGGATAAGGAGGGTAATGATGAATTCTCGTGAGCGCATTTGGGCCGCCATCCGGCACGAGGAGGCCGACCGCGTCCCCATTGACGTTGGTGGCACGGGTGTGACCAATATAAACCTGGTTGCTTATGGTAATCTTAAACGTCACCTGGGCTTAACCGAAGGAAGAGCCCGTATCTTTCACACGTGGATCCAGGTGCCTGAGATTGAATCGGTTATCGCCGAGCGACTTCACTCCGATACCGTCACCTTGCCCCGCTACCGGATGTGTTTGGGTATACCCAATACTGAGTTCAAGCCCTGGACATTTGTCGAGGGAACCGAATTTCTGGTTCCGGTAGATTTCAACCCAACCCGTAATGAATTTGGTGATTTTGAATGGTTCGAGCAGGGCCTGAAGTTGGCCGAAGCGCCTGGTGAGGGCACGCACGGCTTTTCGCTGCGCTACCACCCCCTGCGCGAGGCAACCACAACTCAAGAAATTGACCAGTGGTTCGATACCTATGATGGTAATTTCACCGCCCGTATTCACGTCTCGGACGAAGAATTGGTTTGGGCGCGAAAATTCGCCCGACAGCTGCGAGAAACGACCGATAAGGCCATCGTAGCCGACTATTTTGGCACCGTGTTAGAAAACGCCCAGGGTATTGTGGGCTGGGATACCATTTATATGCATATGCTGGCCGAGCCGGCCCTGGCCAAATACTTCTTTGAGCGATTGGTTCACGAAATTGTAACCGGGCTCAAACGTTATTTGGAGGCCGTCGGCGAGTATATTGACGTGGTCATGTTGGCCGACGATATTGGTCACCAGCGTGGACCAATGATGAAGCTTGATGTCTACCGTGAATTTGTGCTGCCGGGCCATAAAGCCATATTCCAGACGATTCACGACAACAGTAACGCTGCCGTCTTTTTCCACACGGACGGATCGGTGATGCCGCTGCTGCCGGATTTAATAGATGCGGGCATGGACTGCTTTAACTCCGTGCAAACCGATGCCGCGGATATGAACGGGATGGAACTGAAGCGTCGTTTTGGAAAAAATGTTACGTTCTGGGGCGGGGGCGTCGATACGCACCGTATCTTGCCCTTTGGTACACCTGAGCAGGTGCGGGAGGACGTGCGCCGCCGCATGAAAATATTTGGTCCGGGGGGTGGCTATGTTTTTGCTTCAATCCACAATATTCTGGGCGACGTGCCGCCTGAAAATATCTTGGCCGCCTGTGACGCTGCCAATGAGTTTGGTGTTTATCCCATTCAAGCCGGCCCTGAAGAGCCGGCAGTCTTGGCCGAGCACCTGGCTGAGGTGGACTATTGGACCAAACCCTTGGAGGCGCTTAAGGCCGGCAATTAATATTCAACTCAATCTCCCCGGGCTACCGGCAGTTTCTTAAGAGCGACCAAATGTCAACGAAACCTAGAAAAAACAAGGAGAATTTATGAGTCGTAAAGAAGAAATTTTGGACGGACTATATGAGCACACCCTGGAGGGTGAGGCTAAGCCTGTTGTCGAACTAACGAAAGAGGGCTTAGAATTGGGCATGGATCCCTTGGAGTTACTTTTCGACGCCTTGATCCCGGCCCTGGAGGAAGTGGGACGCCTGTTTGAGATTGGCGAGTACTTCGTGCCGGAAATGCTCATCGCGGCCCGGGCGATGCAGGGGGCTATGGATATTCTCAAGCCGCTCATTGCCGAAACCGGGGCCAAGCCCACCGGCACCTTTGTGATGGGCACGGTCAAGGGTGATATCCACGACATCGGCAAGAATTTATGCAATATTATGCTCGAAGGCGCCGGGTTTGAAGTGATTGACCTGGGTGTCAATGTCCCCCCGGAGAAGTTCGTGGAGGCGATTAAGAACCATAAACCTCAGGCCGTAGGCATGAGTGCCTTCCTGACCACGACCATGCCCATGTTTAAGATAAATATTGAAGCTATCGCCAAGGCCGGTTTGCGCGATCAGGTCAAAATTTTGGTGGGGGGTGCACCGGTAACCCAGGAGTATTGTAATACTGTCGGGGCCGACGGCTATGCCCCCGATGCCAGCTCAACCGTGCGCCTGACCAAAGAACTAATCGGTTTGACAGAACCGGCCGGATCTTAAAAGGAGATAAACAGGTGAAACGGGTCGCATTTTTGCTCAAAGTTAAAGAAGAAAAAATTGAAGAATATAATAAACACCATGAAGCCGTCTGGCCGGAAATGCTCGAGGCACTCAGGCGTAACGGCTGGCATAACTACTCCTTGTTTATGCGCCCGGACGGCTTACTTTTCGGCTATTTTGAAACGCCCGAGAGCTTCCGGGCTGCCCTGGAAGGGATGTCTACGGAAGAAATCAATTCCAGGTGGCAGAAATTCATGGCGCCCTACTTCGAAGGATTGGGCGGCGCGCAGGCCGATCAGATGATGGTTGAATTGGATGAAGTATTTCATCTTGATTGAGTCTTCGAGCCGGCTAGGGATAAGGGGATGCTATATCACGGCCAAAACGGCTCACTAAAAAAACTACGGAGGTAAGACCATGGCCAACCAACCCTCAGACAAGCAGCTTCGTGATGCCTATACTATGGCCCAAGCGCGTTATGCCGCGCTCGGCGTGGATACGGGCCAGGCCCTTGAAAGGCTGGCCCGTATCCCGATCAGTTTGCACTGCTGGCAGGGCGACGATGTGGCTGGTTTTGAGTCGCCGGATGGTGAACTCGGCGGCGGCCTGGCCGTTACAGGCAACTTTCCCGGCAAGGCCCGCAGCGCCGGCGAATTGCGCGGCGACCTGGACAAAGCCTACAGCCTGATCCCCGGCCGCCACCGGCTGAATTTGCACGCAATTTACGCTGAAACAGACGGGCAAAAGGTTGAGCGCACGGACTTACAGCCCGAACATTTTTCGGCTTGGATAGAGTGGGCTAAAGAAAACGAGCACGGCATTGATTTCAACCCGACCTGTTTCTCCCATCCCAAGGCCGGCAGCGGCTTTAGCCTGGCCAGTTATGACCAGGGCATTCGCCGGTTTTGGATTGAACACTGTATCGCCTGCCGCAAAATTGGGGAGCATATCGGGCGTGAACTCGGTTCGCCCTGTGTCACCAATATTTGGATACCGGATGGTTTTAAGGACACGCCTATTGATCGCAAAACGCCAAGGTTGCTGCTAAAAGAGTCCCTAGACACTATCTTCGCTGAAAAACTCAATCCGCGCCATAACCTCGATGCCGTAGAGTGCAAGCTCTTTGGTTTGGGTTCAGAGAGTTACGTGGTCGGCTCGCATGAATTTTATTTGGGCTATGCCCTGACCAATAATATCTTATTGTGCCTCGACAGCGGACACTTTCATCCGACTGAAGTAATCTCCGACAAGCTCTCAGCCGTGCTGACATTTTTGGACGAAGTACTGCTGCACGTTAGCCGCGGTGTGCGCTGGGACAGCGACCACGTGGTCACGTTCTCCGATGAATTACAGGCTATTGGGCAGGAGCTCGTACGCGGTGAATTCTTGGACCGGGTGCACCTTGGCCTGGATTTCTTTGACGCCAGTATTAACCGGGTGGCGGCCTGGGTTATCGGTACTCGTAATACGCTGCGCGCTTTGCTAATGGCTTTGCTGGAGCCGGTCGAACAGATGCGCGAGCTGGAGGTCGCCGCTGACTATACCCAGCGCTTGGCCCTGCTTGAAGAGCTCAAGGGTTTACCGTTTGGCGCAGTTTGGGATTACTATTGCCTGCGGCAGGAGGTTCCCGTAGGTATAAGTTTTATGGCAGAGATACGAGATTATGAACAGCAGGTGTTGTCCGGGCGGCTCTCGTAAGAACTGAACTGCGCCCGGGATTGTTCGTAGTCGATTGAAGTTTAGCTTAGGCTATGACGGACGACCGCCGGAGAACGACGGCGGAAAAGGGTAATTCAACCCTTTTTCGATTGAGACGTTGGTCTGTCGTCATTTGTCTCTAAAGAAGGGTCAATCGAATAATTAATATGACGAAGAAAATGACAGACAACATCCTTGATAATTTGATCACGATGTCCAGAAACCTGGGCAATCCTGTAAATGATTACGTCATTTTGGGGGAGGGAAACACCTCGGCCAAAGTTGACGACGATACTTTCTGGGTCAAGGCCAGCGGCACCGAGCTGCGCACGGTCGAGGCTGAGGGCTTTGTTCACGTTTCTTTTGAGCGGGTGTTAGCCATGCTGGACGGACCCGACTTGCCTGATGACGATATTAAACAGGCTTTGACCGAGGCCAAGGTCGATCCCAAGGCTGTGGGGCACCCCTCGGTAGAAACTGTGCTGCACGCCATCTGCCTAAAATTGAACGGCGTAAATTTTGTCGGTCATACCCACCCGAGTCCGGTCAACATGATCACCTGCTCGGTCGCTTTTGAAACGGCAGTCAGCGGGCGTCTCTTTCCCGATGAGATTGTGGTGTGTGGCCCGGCACCAGTGGTCATACCCTACGTTGACCCCGGTCTGCCGTTGGCTCGTGAGGTTCGCCGGCGGATAAATGGCTACATCGATGCTTTTGGTGAACGTCCTAAAACCATTCTGATGCAAAATCATGGTTTGATTGCGTTAGGGCCAACCGCCCAGCAGGTCGAAAACATTACAGCGATGGCAGTTAAGACGGCCAGGATTTTGGTCGGTACTTACGCTTTAGGCGGACCCCATTTCATGACCCTCGATGCGGTCGACCGGATCCATACTCGGCCTGACGAACATTACCGGCAGCGGATCATTGGCCGGCAGTAAATCCGGGCGGAACATGCTCGAAGTTTAGGGGCTAGCGGGGTCTGTCCTAATTTTTGGAAAAGACTGGCCAGTCTGGAAAAAAGCGTTCTTTTACGTCGATACATATCTCATGAAGACTGGGCCAGTCTGGTATTACTGAAACTCGCCTAAAATCTGGGACACACCCAGGCCGGCGATGCTGATTGACGTTGATCCTGGCCTGTGCTAAACTTGCCAGTGAGTTAAGTAATTGGTGATTCGGCACGGAGGCATATGATGGTAACGACGAAAATCGTCGATCGAACCTGGAACGCCTCCGACGTCAATTAGGTGAGGCTTGAATGGCATTGGATATTGACGCCCTGGAGTCAAAGCTAAACGACTTTGTCCCGGCAGTCCGCAGCGAGGTATTGCACCAACTCATCAACCTGGCCGCGCGGGGAGCCATTGAAATTTCTCAGCCAACCGGTGTCGCTAACATGCACAGCCACACCTTCTTTTCGTTTAATGGCTACGGCCACTCGCCGACCTCTCTGGCCTGGTTGGCCCGGCGGCATGGCTTCAAATTGATGGGTATCGTCGATTTTGACGTATTGGACGGTGTGGATGAGTTTCTGAATGCATGCGATGCGGTCGCTGTACGCGGGAGTGCCGGGATGGAAACCCGCGTCTTTATCCCGGAGTTTGCCACCCGTGAGATAAACTCCCCTGGCGAGCCGGGCGTATACTATCACATGGGTATCGGTTTTACGTCGAGCCAAGTGCCGGAGACGACCGCCCCTCTTTTGGCCGATATGCGCCGTCGAGCCACCGAACGCAATCTGGATATGGTGACGCGGGTGAATGCCCATTTGGAACCCGTGACCATCGATTACGAGCGAGATGTGCTGCCGCTGACCCCCCAGGGCAACGCCACCGAACGCCATATGCTGGTAGCGTATCTCCAGGCTGCGGAGCGCACCGTGCCCGACCAGGTCGCCTTTTGGGCCGAAAAATTAAAATTGCCCGCGGAGCAGATTGTCGCTTTAATCGATGACCGGCCCAAATTTCAGAATGTCGTCCGGGCTAAGCTGATGAAACGAGGCGGTGTGGGGTACGTTCAACCGGGCCCCCAGACCTTTCCCACGGTTGAAGAATTTCATGAACTGATCTTGTCGTGCGGAGCATTGCCTTGTGCCACCTGGCTCGACGGCACCTCGGCCGGCGAGCAGGCTTTGTCCGAATTGCTGGACTTGTTAATAGCTAAAGGCGTGGTGGCCCTCAACATTATCCCCGACCGTAACTGGAATATTGCCGATCCTGACGTAAAGCAGCTCAAACTGCAAAAGCTCTATGACGTGGTCGAATTAGCTCAAAAGCTTGATCTGCCTTTGAACATCGGCACGGAGATGAATGCCTTTGGTCAAAAACTGGTGGACGATTTTGATGCGCCGGAATTAGCTCCGGTTCGCGCCGCTTTTCTGGACGGGGCCTTTTTTATCTTTGGCCATACCGTAGCCCAGCGGACATTGGGCTTGGGCTATCAAAGCGAATGGGCCAAGTCCCACTTCCCCTCCCGCCGCGAGCGGAACGATTTTTACACCCGGCTGGGCAAGCAGGTTGAGCCGGGGCCGAATGGGCGGACCAAGTTGGCACAACTTGTAGCCGAAGTAACAGAATCGTAAGGGCAAAAAATTTGCAGGGCAGTCAAATGGCAATCTGGTACCCTGCTCCACGATGTCCCGCTGCGGTGTTACTTGTTATGAAAGGAACGAGCAATACGATGACCAACAAATTAAGCCGCTACCGCGAAGCCAAAACTCGGCCGAAAAAGAACCGTCTCTGGCCGCTGTACGGCGCCGGCTTTGAAAACTTGGGCCAGGCGGGACGTCCGGTCGAAACTGATTTGCCTGATTTCGGCCCGGATGAGCTGCTCGTGCGGCACGATGCCTGCGGCATTTGCTTCTCGGACATCAAGGTGATCAATGCCGGCGAGCAGCATCCTCGCATTTTTCGGGACATGAAAAAGGAGCCGGTGGTTTTGGGGCACGAGATAGCCTTAACCGTGGTTGGCGTTGGCGAAAATCTGCAGGATCAATACCAAGTGGGTGACCGCTTTACCGTTCAGGCCGACATCTATTACAGCGGGGTCAATTATGCCTATGGTTATATGATCCAGGGCGGCATGTCGCAATACAATGTAATCGACCATCGTATCTTAAATGGTGATGACGGTAATTACCTACTGCCGGTCAAAGCAGATATCGGCTATGCCGAAACCGCTCTGACCGAACCTTGGGCTTGCGTCATAGCTACCTACCAGCTCGAGTATCGTACCGGTATCAAACCCGAGGGCCGCACTTGGATCCTTGGTACGCCTTTCGCTAGGAGTGATTATTTTTTTAGTGAAGGTTTAGACGATGCCGGCCATCCGGCCCAACTGGCCTTGACCGGCGTACCGGACCCCTTTGCCGCCCGTTTGCGAGAAAAAGCGGCTGGGCTAAACATAGCGGTTAGCGATATCGCAGGCGAAAAACTCTTCGATCCGGCAGCGGATTTGCCTGCCTTTGACGATATTATCGTTCTTGGTCCGGATCCGGACATCGTCGAGGCAGCCAGTCCCCGCCTGGCCGATTATGGCATTGTGGCTATTATCGCCGAGAAGGCCTTGCCCCGTCCCGTGCAGGTGGATGTTGGCCGCATCCACTACAACCGGTGGACCTACGTCGGCGGTGCCGGCCCCGATATTGCCCGGGCCTACCGTGACCACCCCATTCAGCCCGAGCTCAGGCCTGGTGGTAAAACCTGGTTTTTGGGTGCGGGTGGCCCGATGGGGCAGATGCACACCCAGCGGGCGATCCAATTGAAAACGCCGCCGGCCACGATCTTGTGTACGGCTCTCACCCCCCATCGGCTGCAAACGGTTGAGGAGACCCTTGGCCCGGAAGCGAGGACCAAGAATATTGATTTTACTTGCCTCAGCCAAAGCAGTGAGACGTATCTAGAAACACTCGCTGAGATTGCGGGCGCCGGCTTTGACGACATTATTGTGCTGGCGCCCTCTACCAGCGCCATTGAGGAGGCGGCAGCCTATCTGGCTCGGGGCGGAGTGATGAATGTTTTTGCCGGCCTTAAGCGGGGCACAATGGTTTCCTTAGACTTGAGCCCGGTCTACCTAAATAATATTCGCTTCATTGGCCATACTGCTTCGACGATCGACGACCTGAGGCGTATGCTGGACCAAACCGAAGCCGGCCAACTGTCGCCCAATCGCTCGGTCAAGGCGATAGGCTCGCTTGAGGCGGCAAATGAGGGACTGAAGTCGGTGCGCGATGCCCGGTTCCCCGGCAAGGTGGTTATCTTTCCTCAAATTGAGAATTTCTCGCTAACTCCCCTATCAGAGTTAAAAAAGAAATTGCCTACCGTCTACGCCAAGCTGAAAGACGGCCAAGAGTGGACCGTCGAGGCCGAGCGGGAGTTCTTAGAGCTGATGCTGCCGGAAGCGTGATAGAGAGACCATGACACATCTTTTGCAGGATCGCATTGCTCTCGTTACCGGTGGCGGGCAGGGCCTGGGTCAGGCCATCTGCCAGCGTCTGGCCGCCGAGGGTGCCCACGTGGTAGTGGCTGACCTCAATGAAGCAGCAGCCCAGGCCACTGCGGCTGATATAGTCGCCACAAGCGGCCGCCAGACGCTGGCGCTCAAGGTTGATGTGACCGATGAAGCTCAAGTTGAAGCACTGGTCGAAGCGACCGTAAAAAAATTTGGCCGGGTAGACATCGCGCTGGCTAATGCCGGCATCCTCTTGGCTGGCGAAATCACCGAATTGCCCGCCGACAAGTGGCGGGCCGTATTGGAGGTTAATCTGACAGGTTATTTTTTACTGGCCAAACATGCAGCCCGGCCCATGAAAGCCCGGCGAAGCGGCGTGATCATCCAGATTAATTCCAAGTCAGGCAAAAAGGGCAGCTATAGAAATTCGGCCTATGCGGCCAGCAAATTTGGCGGTATCGGCCTGACTCAGAGTATCGCTCTTGATTTGGCCGAATATGGCGTTCGGGTGAATGCCGTTTGCCCCGGCAACCTGCTCGATTCGCCGCTGTGGGTCGACTCGCTGTATAAACAGTATGCCTCTCGCCTGGGCATTAGCGAAGCGGAAGTGCGCCGGCGCTACATCGACCAGGTGCCC
>JBFGLD010000083.1:0-10663 GCA_041576335.1 Anaerolineae bacterium
CCCAAAGATGGTGATCTGGCCCTGTTGGTCGGTCAGCCCCTGGTCAATGGCGGTGGTCCCGGCATTGGTATAGAGCGCCACCAGGGCATTGGGCGCCGGTCGGTTCTGGGGGGTACGTACCGCTAGCTGGTGGGATGAGCTGCCGGCCCCGCTGTTGTGGATGACGAGCTTGGGGAAGGGCAGCAAATGAGCCGGAAATTGGGTCGGACCGGCCATGACAGCACCGCGAGAGCTGGGGGGCTTAAGCCGGCTGTAATGACGCCGGACCGTTTGCCAATCGGCCTCGCCCTGATTGAGGCGGGCCTGTTCCGTCTGCCCGCAGTTGGGGTGCCAATTGTGGACTTGGTCGGCCAACTCGGTGGCGTTATACTGGTAAAACATGATGCTGGCATTGGTGGCGTCCTGGTCATTGCCGACCACATTCTGGTCGGTACAGAAAGCATCGACCTCGCCGATGAAGTTGCCCTCGTCGTCGACCAGGCGCAGAAAATACTCATCGTGCAGATACAAGGCATAATGGCCAAATTCGTGGATCAGGGTGCGGTAACCATGGGGTTCGTTCCAGGGGCCGCTGTTGCCGGAGCCGCCATCCCAAAAGCGGCCGAGGCGGATGGTGTGGGCTTCGTCGGGGGAGGTGATACCGCCGTGGAAAGCGTAAGGCCGGACGGTGTTTTTGGTGGAGAATTGGAAGTCGGCATCGGCCCAGAATTGGGCGCGGTCGTAGAGGGCGACCTGGCCCAGGGCCATCTGGCCATCGGTGGCATCATAGAGGTAGGCTGAGGCGCTGCGAAAAGCCTGCTCGAGCATGGCCAGGTAGGCCTGGCTGGCGTCCCACTCGACGGAGACGACCAGGTTGAACAGGACCAGCGGGTCGCCGGAGCGGATGGTCACGGGTTGTTGGCCGGGTTGGCCCACCGTGTCGGGTTGGGGCAAGCCGTGGTGGTCCAAGTTGAGGCTGGTCAGGTAAGTGCGAAAAGCCCAGCCGTCGTGGGCGTCGCGGCCGGTAGGTTGTTCCTGAACCTGGAGCAGCGCCACCAGCGGCTGGCCGGGGGTGGGGTCGTTCAACCTGACCAGCCCCGCCCGGTCGGTCAAGTCCGAGCCGCCGCCAGGCTTGGTGAGCAGCTCCCCACCCTGATACACTACAGCTCCTTCAACAGGCGTAGTACCACTGATGACTTTAGCGAACCATTCTGCTTCGACCCGAAAGGGAAAAGTCTGGGCCGAAGCAAAAGGCCATTGATAAGGACCGGGCCCACTAAAGCCCTGGAAGGCTTCGAGACGAAAAACGACGTTATCGCTCTTGATCAGGTCGGCTTCAACGTTCCAAGCGAAGGAATGGGCGGTGCCGTCTGGGGAGGCGGCTAAGTTGGTCATCAGAGTCCCTGGTGCCGGCGTCGCAGGAAACCACTGCCCTCCGCCGTTGGCGGAAAAGAAGGCCTTGATGAAGCGAACCGCGTCTCCTTCCTGGTCAAAGAGGGTGTAGTTAATGGACAGGGTTGGTTGACGTAGAATTTTTGGTGAAGAGTAGTGGTTGGCATTGCCGGTGGCGATCGGACGCTTAACAATTAGATACGGCGCATTATCAGCCCCAGTGGCTGCCAATCGAGCCCCATTAATATAAACTTGATTCTGGTCATTCAAGTTGCCTACAACAATTTCAAGTAAGCCGTCGTCGTTAAGATCCCCCAACGCGACACTACGGGTATCGTCTGCTGCGCCGAATGGAATGCCCAAGGGGAAACTTCCAAAGCCTTTATTCAAATAAATCATATTCTGCTGGTTTTGGTTGCCGATAATGAGATCTAATCCTCTATCGCCATTGAGATCCTGTAGTGCCAAACTTGTGGTATAATCTGAACTGCCAAAAGGGATGCCGGACGAGAAGCCGCCCATCCCATCATTCAGGTAAATCAAATTTCGTTGGGAAAAATTTCCCACGATAATATCAAGTGAGCCATCGCTGTTGATATCTCCCAACGCGACGCTCGTTGAGTTATCATTTTTGCTACCAAAGGGAATTCTCGAGGGGAAATTGCCGGTTCCGTCATTCAGATATATCAAGTTTCGTTCTTGATAGAAACCCGTATTAGCGACGACAATATCGAGCGCACCATCGCTGTTTAGGTCTCCCAGGGCTATGCTGCCGGTACTGTCGATGCGGTCGCTAAGCGGTAGGCCTTCACCGGGCGAAAAAGTCCCCGAGCCGTCATTAAGATACACCTGGTTTTTTCGGCCGGTTATGCCGCTATACCCCACGACGAGGTCGAGGGTACTATTATGATCGAGATCCCCCATCACGACGGCTGTAGTATCCTCTTCCTGCCCAAACACATTGGCAAAAGGAAAGTTACCCGATCCGTCATTCAGATAGACCGAGTTACGTTGAGTGGAGAGAACACTATTACCAACTACGAGGTCAAGCGCGTCGTCATTATTGAGATCCCCTACGGCTACTTCGGTGGTGTTGTCTAGGCTCCCAAAGGCAACGCCTGACGAAAAACTGGCTGTTCCGTCATTCAGATAGACCAGGTTCTGTTGGTTATCAGGCCCTCCATTACCGGCAATAATGTCGAGCGCTCCGTTACGATTAAGATCCCCTACGATGACACTGTTGGTGCCCACGGGGCTACCGAGCGGCTGGCCCGGGGGCAGAATACCGGCTCCGGTGTTGAGGAAAACCTTGTTCTTTTGATTCCAATTACCTACAACGATATCGAGCGTTGTGTCCCGATTAAGGTGTCCAACCGCTACGCTCTCTGTCGGACCGGCACTGCCAAATGGTACGCTGGAGGGAAAGCCACCCGAACCGTTATTCAGATAGACGCGACTTTGCTGATCTCGGATGCCCATGATCAGGTCAAGTGCATCGTCATTATTTAAATCCCCTACGGCCGCGCTTGTAGTCGCTTCGTCCGTGCCTCCGAATGGACTGTTGGAAAGAAAGCCGCCCAACCCGTCATTCCAATAGACCCGACTCTGCTGGTCTCGGTTGCCAACCATGATGTCGAGCGAGCCATCATTGTTTAGGTCTCCGACCGCTACACTCACCGTATTTTCGTCCGAATCCCCAAAAGGGATACTGCTGGAAAAGTTACCCAATCCATCATTAAAGTAGAGTTGATTTTGCTGGAACCACCTGCCAACGACAATATCGAGTGCACTATCATTATTGAGATCGCCCACGGCTACGCTCAGCGTACTGTCTTCGAAGGGATTTCCAAACGGGGTTTCAGTGGGGAAGGCACCCGATCCGTTATTTAGAAATATTTGGTTTTCATGATTCGAGTTGCCGACGATAATATCGAGGGCGTCGTCAGCATTAAGATCTCCGACCGTCAGGCCAAAGGTGCGACTTTCATCGCCAAAGGGGACACCAGCGGAAAAGCTGCCTTCTCCGTCATTCAAATAGACCAAGTTTTTTTGGTCCAAATTGCCGACGATAATGTCGAGTGTCCCATCATTGTTGAGATCTCCCAAGCTTATACTCGTGGTTCCATCGTTGCTGCCGAACGGAACGGCTGAGGAAAACCGACCTGACCCATCATTCAGGTAAACCAGGTTTTGTTGGTCATTAAGACCGCCGTTACCCACGACAATATCGAGCGCACCATCTCCGTTGAGATCCCCGACCGCTATACTTTCGGTGAGATCCGGATCGCCGAATTCGAAAAAAGTCTCAAGGTTGGGACTCTGTGCTTGTGCCGGGAGAGGCCACATCCATAAGCAGGCCACAGCAAGAAGCGATAAAGGTAGGATGATAATACGGCTCGCGCGCCGGACGTGCCAATATTGCAGAAAACCAGAAAATGAGCAGATAGGATCACGCCGAGGTGTTCCGCCCTCCTTGTCCGTCACAAGTTGTATCGTCCGGTCAGCTTGGCTATCCATAAGAGTTCCTCTGGCGACCTCACTGCATGGTCGGCCTCTACCCAGAATACTATTAAATGAGATAAATGTCCTTTGTTTTCACTGAGGTTAGACTGAGTCCTGGCTGAGTCGAACTTCCTATGTCGTCCCTCTGCCTGCCCCTTGACTCAATTTCCGCCTCATCCCCGGCTTGCAGATCCTTTACTACTTTGTATCTGGTATGATTTTGGCGGCGATGCGGCGAATGGAGACGTGAATGTCCGTATTGGGCTGGAGCAGAGTGGCTGCGGTTGCTTTGGAGATGTCTGGGGCGATTCGGATCAAGCTGTCGAGCCAGCGCTCGACCCGAGCGGCGTCGGCTCGCCTGCCTTTGGCTACTTCTTGCTTGATACTGGTGATGATTTCAGTCAATTCTATTCTGGTGGCAAAGGGCGCCTCTGAGTGAGCCCGGATTTGACTGTATAGGCTCTCGAATAATTTGTCGAGTTCGATTATGCTGCCGCGCTGATTGACGGTCACTTGAGCCCCCGGACCAATAGCAACATAGCCACCGGTGATATGGCCGACGGTAATGCTGTCACGGCTTAGGCCGGCCGGGCCGGATGTTTCAAGTGGGGAGTTTGGTATAGAAATATCGATTTCAGGAGGCAGCGGCCGGTGATGGCTGCTCGACTGAGTCATTTCCCGCAGGGCCTTGACCATGTCCGGTGCCGTTACTTCACCGGCGGTGGCAGCCAGGCCGGTCGCCTGGCTTAAAATCTGAGCAATGCCCGGGGGTGGGTTGCTCATCAATGACAGTCTATCTGACTGGTCAGCCAGCGTAGTAAGGAACTGGTAGGCCAGTACCGCTGCCCAAAAAGCCACCTGTTTTGGCAGCGGGCGGTCGGAGGCATCCAAATTTTTGAATTTGAGCGCGCCAAGCAGATAGAGAACCAGCCCTTGGTAATATTCGGAAGCATCGTCACCGTCAAAAAGATATTTTCGGGCCGCCCGGCGGAGCGCAGTTACCAGGGCAATGGGTTTCTCGAGGTCAGGGTCAAGTAGGTTGGGTTGGAATGACTTAGCCTCAAAGGCAGCACAGTGCAGCTGCCAGAAGTAGGCTGCCAGCGCGGGGAGCAGGGGAAGACCTGACCGTTGCAAAACTTCGGGAATGAGCTTGGTCACAACCTCCGTTTCCAGGCGTAAACAATCATGCAGCACGTGGTCTTCGCGTGCTTCGCCAAAATCGATCAAACTGACCGCCCCGGTTTGCGGTTCGATCAAAATATTTTCGAGGTTAAAATCGCCGTGGATGGTGGCAATTTTTAGGTCGCGGGAGTCATTCAACATGGTCGAGAGCGCGGCGAGCGGATTAGGCAGGCTGGTGCCGTCTGGGAGTAACACCGTACTGCTTGTTGGTTGTATTTGTTGACCCAGGGCCCGGTATATTTCGGCCTGGAGGCGCCCGTGGCGGGTTTCGAGCACTTCGCCCTCAACCGGGTCGATAACCTGGTTTACCTGATATGTGGCCATCTGTTCGACCAATTTCGACTTAACCCGCAGGTAATATGTTGTCTGAGTAGCCGCTTTTGGTCGGGACAGAGTCACGGTTTGGTTGACCAGATCAACTTTGGTAATAACAAAACCGGCCAAACGCACGGGTGTCCCCGGCATAAGGGGCTCGAGTGGGAACGACTCTGGACTAACCGAATAAGGTTTTTCTGTTGATGACGAGGGGGGATGTTTGATGAGCAGGTTAACGGGGAGCAAGCGGCTGTACGTGGGTTCAAAATGAAATTCGGGACTGACCCGGTTGTGTCCCCACAACTGGTGCATGACCTTGACCAAGCGCGCTAGCACGGTGCGGATATTGTCAACCGTTACCTCCGGCCGGCGGCAGTAGTCACGCAGGCTAACCACCTCAAAAGTGCCGCTGCCTCCCATAAGCGTATAACGCAGACCTCCCCAGCCAATCTCCGGCAGCAATACCGGTTCCGCGGCAAGTTCGGCGATGTTAGGCAACCGGTGGCGGATATATTGCTGGTACGCTCGCCACTCGTTTTGAATGAGGCTAATCGCAGCCAATTTGGCTACGGTCGGTAATTCAGGCGTGCCGTCGGCTTGGATGGGACGTACTTCAAACACCCGTCCGCCGCTGAGCCCGTTTCCAAATTCTCGTCTAATCACAATACGTCGATAACCGGCAAACATCTCGTGTAGAACCTGCCCTATTTTAGGGGGAAGATCTAGGTTCTTAGGGTTCTCAATGAGAGGAGACATCTTGCTCTCCATGACTCGACCGGCAACCGGGTCGGCTATTCCGGCTTACCTTCCGAAAAGAATTGATATCCGCCTTCGGGACGCCCGCGCCAGTTAATCAGGTAGCGTGGCTTGGAGGGGTTGGGTTCGATTTTCCGGCGAATATTCACGATGACTTGATAGAGGGCATCGTCTGATACGCCTTCCTCACGCAGTTCATCAGGCCAGGTGTTCGCGATTAAATCGGTCTTTGTATGTTGGACTCGCGGATTTCTAACCAAAAAAATAAGGACATCTTTTTGCAGAGCCGTAAGGCCGTCAATGGGCGTTTGCCCCTGGTAAACGGTGTTGAATTGTCCATCCAGCCAAATTTTGCCACGACTACGACCGGCCGCCGTGGCCACATATGCTTCGAATAATTCACCTTTAATCTGCCAGCCCGTGTCGGTCTGCTCGCAAACTCCCTTAGCCGTTAAGCGGCTAAGGGCATGCTGCTGTTGCTTGGCCAGGTCTTGAAACGCCTTACCGGCTTTTTTGATAGTGTTGCCCTGCTGGATCCGCAACTTATGAAGCTCAGACAAAGCTGACTGTTCCTCTTGAGTCAGCCCCGCCCACATGGTCTCCAACCGATATTGGATGCTCTGTTCGGCCAAAAGCGACTCGGCCCACCCGGAGAGGGTCGGTTTGGTGGTAGTCGTCTGCCACCAGTCGCCGACGGCCTTGATGAGGGCCGGAAAACAACCGCTAAGGGCCAAGATAGCTACGATCTCAGCCTCGCTCGGCTGGGCAGGCGCTGACCGCGTGACCTGCGTAACCATACGCCGGGCGTCGGCTTCGTTCATCGCCCCTACCCAACAGATATAGCGGTCCAACAGGCCATACATTTCGCCCAGAGCGTCCTGATCCGGTAAATAGGCCACTTCCTGGCGCATGCCAACCACGAAGCAGAGCGTATCTTTGAAACTATCGCGCAGACCGCGCAGAGTGTTGAGCATTTGTGGTGTGGCAGTCTGGCAAAATCGATCGAAACGATTCAATACCAGAACCACCCGTATCTGTTGGTCTTGCAGTAGTAACAGGAGATCGTGAAGAGCGCTTTGGGGCAGGAACGGATCTTGAGCAGCCCGGTTTTCCAGGTAATACTCTCCGATGGTTTGCTGGAGCGCGGGCTCAAAACGCGCTTGGTTCCGCTGAAAGGCGTGAAGGATAGTGCGGTAGAGGGTCGAGAGGTCATTGGTGGGCAGGTTATTAAGATCTACCAAGATGGCTACGACCGACCTGGCCCTGGGAGGTAAATAAGACTGGAGCGCATCGGGCCGGTGGCACAAAAAGCCAAGCAAATTTGAGCGACCACACCCGGCCAAACCAACTACCGAGCCGCTCTCGCCCGCAGCGACCCAATCGACCAGCACTTTCATCTCACTGCTCCGATAGGTCAGCGTAAACGTATCCCACGTTCGGTTTCTCGCCATCTGATGCCTTTGGTTGAGTACTGTTTGCGGCCAGCCACTCTTTTACTATACTGGCTGCCAAGCCAACGGCTAGAAAATAACCGGGCGGCAGGGTTTTGCCTAATCGGGCTCCTCTTTATCCGGCACCCTGCTGCCGCGTACAAGCGGCCCAACAGCCTGAAGGAAACCTAAACTTGACGTTACGCTTAGAAGGTGTTCGTTAGCCGCGTTATTTTTACATTTTAGCGCATTTTTTCTACGAGACAAGCCGCCCTTGTTGGGCCTACCCTAAATTTTGGTCGCATAAGGTGACAGTCACTTTTGAGCACAATTAAGGCGCGGCTCTAAGTAGTTTTTGATCAAGCGTAAAGTTCACCTAAAATCTGGGACGCCCCCCTTGATTCAAGACGCCCGGGATTGACTTCACAGTACCGGTGGCGTGATTGCGGCCAAGAATACGGCCTCATCGTCGCCTTGGGCGCAGATTTCTTGCAGTGTCAACCCGTTAAAGTAGATGCTGTCGCCGGCTTCCAGAGTGTGTTCGCCATCCCGTAAACTCACCTTGAGACGTCCGGCCATCAAATAAATACATTCATCCGAGGCATGCTTGCTGGGCCGGGCAATATTGCCGGCCGAGGGATGCACCCGAGAAATAAACATCTCCAGCCGGTTGCGCAGGTTGGGGACTAGTAGCTCGCAGGTCAAGTCACCGGGGGGGAAGGTGACTTTTATCCGCTCATTCTGGCGTACCACCGGATTTTGCCCATTGGTTTGGTTGAAGTAAAAGAGAGGAACGTCCAAGGCCTCGGCAATGCGCCGCAGCGAATCGAGCGAAGGCGTATTGTGACCTCGCTCAACCAGGCTCAGAAAGCTAGCTGTCAAATCAATGCGCTCAGCCAGTTCCCGCAGGCTCAGCCCAAATTCTTTGCGCCGCTCGCGGATGCGAGCCCCGACAAACGTAGCTTCATCCGGTAACTGTTTTCCCACGATTTTTTAAGACCTTTTGCTTCAGTGCTCAAAATTGTAACACTACCTCAGGGCAATTGTCAATTTCGCCCGCCTATTTTTGAGTTTGGCTAAAATAAATTGAGCTATACTTGACAAAAATAACAGCCCCGTGTTAATATTTGGGCCGTAGTTTCCTCACAACTCGCGGAATTTTTCATTTTCCTCACCCTGCTCATCTGGCTGCTCAGGCACTGAAGCAGAGATGACTTTACGATAGCAAACAAAGGAGTATGCTTATGGCTCAACGAATGGCCCTTTATATGCAAGACAAACACCCTATCCGTTATGAAATTGAGATGGCGAAATATGCAGAGGAGCGCGGCTTCTCCGAAATTTGGCAGGCCGACACGCGCCTGGCCCGTGACTGTATCGTTATGATGAGTGCATTTTTGGCCGAGACAAAACGATTGCGCATCGGTTCCGGCGTCTTGCCGATTTGGACTCGTAATCCGGCCGTTATTGCGGCCAGTTGGAGCACGATGTGGGAGTTGGGCGGCAAAGTCGAGGGGCGGGGACGGCTGATGCTGGGTCTGGGTGCCTGGTGGGAGCCGATTGCCTCGCGAGTTGGGGTAGAACGCCGGCGGCCGCTGCGGGCTATGCGTGAAAATATCGAAGCGATCCGCGAACTCTTTACCATGGAAGAGGTGACCTACGAAGGCGAATTTGTGCAGTTGGATCGGGTCAAGCTTGACGTGGCCTACGGTGATACCTCGCCTCGTGATATTCCGCTTTACATCGGCGCGACAGGCCCAAAGATGCTCGAGCTGGCCGGAGAAATTTGCGACGGCGTGGTTCTGAATTACGTCGTCTCGGTTGACTATATCCGCGAGGCGGTTGAGCATGTTCGTATCGGGGCGGAACGGGCCGGGAGAACTTTGGCTGAAATAGACCGGCCTGAGTTACTGGTCTGCTGCTTGTCTGATGACGACCCGCCCGCGGCGATGATGGAGGGAAAGATGCTGGTCGCCTATTATCTGGGCACGGAACCCCACATCATGAAGGCCAGCAAAGTGGACGAAAGCCTGATCAAAAAAGTGCAGGAGTTTGTCGGCTGGCCGGCAACAGAAGAGGATTATCGCCGCGCGGCTGCGTTGATCCCGGATGACGTGGTGCGAAATTTAATGGCGGTCGGTACCAGCAGCGAATGTCGAGCCAAGGTCGCCGAATATATTGAAGCGGGCGTAACGTGCCCCATCCTGTATCCGATGATGGACGACATCAAGCCGGTCATCGACGCCTTTACCGATTGGGAGCCGTAAAAGGGAGGAGGCCAGATGAGCCTGGAACCAAATTTTTTGCTTGAGCTCTACCGGAACATGTGGATCATTCGCGCTTTTGAGCTTGGTCTGGAACGTGAGTTTAAGAAAGGTAACGTGCCGGGCATGCTCCATACCGGGCTCGGTCAGGAAGCGATACAGGCAGCTATTGCCGCCTCGCTGCGCAAAACCGATGCCTTCTTCCCCGATCATCGCTGTCACGGTCTGCTGGTGCTGGCCGGAACGCCCGGTGAGAAAATTATGGCCGAGCTTTTTGGTAAGGCCACCGGGGTTTGCAGCGGTAAGGGCGGCTCACTCCACTCAGCCGATCCGTCAGTTGGTAATTTTGGCGACAATGCGGTTGAAGGGTCAATGATGGCAACCGCGTTAGGCGTGGCCCTGGGCTGGCAAATGCAGGGCAGAGATAGCTTGGCCGCCGTCATCGTCGGCGATGGTACGGCCGGCCGGGGCGAATGGCACGAAAGCTTGAACATGGCTGCAATCTGGAAATTGCCGGTGCTTTATTGCTGCGTCAACAATGGGTATGCTATCTCTACAGCAGTGGGGACCAGCCATGCTACCGAGGATCTGTACGAATTTGCCCAGGCCTACAAAATGCCGGCGGTCCAGGTCGACGGGAACGACATCGTTACCGCTTACCAAGCCACTCGTGAAGCGGTTAATTCGATTCGCGCCGGCAGCGGCCCTTACTTTATCGAATTCAAAAGCTGGCGCTGGCAGGGAATTTTTAGCGGCGAATTTCGGCCGGCCGAAGAAGTGCGGTACTGGAAAGAAGAACGCGATCCCATCAAATTGGCCCGCGCCCGCCTCATCGAGGAAGGC